>CAZONP010000011.1:0-24960 GCA_964581155.1 uncultured Candidimonas sp.
AACACGCAAGACCCAACACGCAAGACCCAACACGCAAGACCCAACACGCAAGACCAGACACGCAAGACCCAACACGCAAAACCAAACACGCAAAACCAAACACGCAAGGCCAGCCCAGCACCGACGCCCACGGTGGCCGGGCAGGCCGGCCGCCGTGGGCGAGCGCGAGCCGCTTTTCCTCATTCACCCACCCGGTGCAAGAAGGCCAAGCACGCCGCCCGTCCCCACGTCGGCTCAAATCAACCCAATGCAGTCGCTGGGGGAAGGCAATGCGATTGTCGGGCTTCGAGTCCGCAGCGAGCCGGAGGCGAAGGCAGCGCGAATGCGCGGACGAGCGAGGCGATGCGGGCGAGGCGCGCAGGGCGCCGAGCAGGCCGAGGGACCGGCAATCGCATTGCCTTCCCCCAGCGACGTGTCAGGAATCAAAACCCGCAGACGTAAAACAGCAGAACCCAAGCCTACTTGCACCAGAATTTCCAGCAGTTCATTGATTCATCTTAAAAGTCTGCCACTTTCCCCAGGGTAATCCCGGACCATCAGCCTTGCGTGTCGTACTATTCTAGTCACCTTCACTTCGCGACTACTGAGTCAGACAGAAATGGCAGCCTTCAATACAGAGCAGGTTTTAAGCGTGCGTCATTGGAACGATACCTTGTTCTCCTTTACCACCACCCGCGATCCCGCCTTGCGATTCCATAACGGCCACTTCGTCATGATCGGCCTTGAAGTGGAAGGCAAGCCGCTCATGCGCGCCTATAGTATTGCCAGCGCCAATTACGAAGAGAACCTGGAATTCCTTAGCATCAAGGTCCAGAACGGTCCGCTCACATCGCGACTGCAACATCTGAAAGAGGGCGACGCCATACTGGTCAGCAAGAAGCCGGTGGGCACGCTGGTGGTCGATGACCTCAAGCCGGGCAAGCACCTTTACCTGTTCGCTACTGGAACCGGCCTTGCGCCCTTCATGAGCATCATCAAGGATCCCGCAGTCTATGAACGCTTCGAGAAGGTGGTGTTGCTGCACGGTGTGCGCTTCAAAAGCGAACTGGCGTATGCGGACTACATACAAAACGAACTGCCGAATAATGAATACTTCGGCGATATGGTCCGCGAGAAACTAATTTACTACCCCTGCGTCACCCGCGAACCCTTCGTCAATCAGGGGCGCATTACTACTATGGTTTCAAGCGGAAAACTGGCGGCCGATATCGGGTTGCCGCAGATCAATCCGGAAACCGATCGTGCCATGCTATGCGGCAGCCCAAATATGCTGGCCGACACCAGCGCCATGCTCGACGGCTACGGGTTTTCGGTGTCGCCAGGGGTGGGGCAACCCGGGGACTATGTGATAGAACGGGCTTTTGTCGACAAATGAGGCTGTTATCCGCTTGGGGGGCTTGTTAATTCAAGCTATAGGTGTTTAAACTCTGATAGTTGTTTCCATAACCTAACAGAGATTATCTATGGCCAAGCAAATTATTCATACCGATGCCGCTCCCGCTGCGGTCGGCCCCTACTCGCAGGCAGTGATAGCCGGTGACGGAAAGACGGTTTACTTGTCCGGTCAAATCGGTCTGGAACCGGGCACGGGTGAACTGATCTCGGAAAACTTCGAAGGTCAGGTCCGGCAGTCGTTCGCTAATATGCAAGCCGTTATCGAAGCTGCCGGCGGATCGCTCGACAGCATCGTCAAACTGACGCTGTTTCTTACCGACTTGAGCAAGTTCGCCAGTGCGAATGCCATCATGGCCGACATTATCCCCCAGCCTTTTCCCGCACGCTCCACGCTCGGCGTGGCCAGTCTGCCCAAGGGTGCTCAATTCGAGGTCGAGGCGATCATCGTCATCTAGACGGACGGCGAAGTGGCTGATTCGACGCTATCCAGCGGCAAGAAACGCCAAGCCGAGCGCAAGCCCGCAGCAAACGGCGCGTCGCTACTCGAACGCAAGCTGCAACGTCTGGGCTTGCGCGAGCCGGGGGATTTTGTTGTTCATCTACCCATCCGGTACGAGGACGAAACCTATATTTCGCCTATCGCGGCCGCCTGTCCGGGCGAATCGATACAAGTCGAAGGGCACGTCATCCGAAGCGAGGTGCAATTTCGGCCACGGCGGCAGTTGTTGGCGGTTATTGAAGATGAGTCGGGCCAAATAACGCTTCGGTGGCTTAATTTTTATCCTAGCCAGCATAGCCAGGTTGCCACCGGCAAGCACATAAGGGTGCGGGGCGAGGTACGGGGCGGCTTTCTGGGGTATGAGATTGTGCACCCAAAGGTCACGATCGCAGGGTCGCCGCTGCCGAATGCGCTGACGCCGGTCTACCCGACCACCGACGGTTTACCGCAGCCCAGCCTGCGCAAGGCCATCGACCAGGCGATGGTCCAAGCGGACCTTTCCGACACGTTGCCGCAGGAAGTATGCGAGCGCTACGGCCTGATGCCATTCAGCGAAGCGATTCGAACGCTGCACCATCCGCCACCCAACATTTCGTATAACGAACTGATCGAACGAGGTCATCCGGCGTGGACGCGTATCAAATTTGACGAATTGCTGGCGCAACAGCTGTCGCTGGCCGCTGCGCGGGCGGCGCGCCGCGCCCAGCTTGCCCGGCCGCTGGCCAATGCGCGCGGCGCCTTGGTCGAAGCATTGGCCAATGGTCTGCCCTTCAGCCTGACACAGGCTCAGCAACGTGTCATCGGTGAGATCGCCGGCGATTTGTCCAAGTCGTTTCCCATGCACCGCTTGTTGCAGGGAGACGTGGGGAGCGGTAAGACGATAGTCGCAGCGTTCGCGGCGGCTCAGGCGATTTCGAATGGCAGCCAGGTGGCCATGATGGCCCCCACCGAACTCCTGGCTGAACAGCACTTTCAAAAGCTGGCAGGGTGGCTGGAACCCCTGGGAGTAAGAATCGCGTGGTTGACTGGAAGCCTTCAGGCCAAAGCACGTAAGCTCGCCATTCAGGCCATCGAATCAGGTCAAGCCGATTTGGTGATTGGTACTCAGGCGCTGATCCAGGACAAGGTCAATTTTGCGAATCTTGCTCTTATCGTACTGGACGAGCAGCATCGCTTTGGGGTGGGCCAGCGTCTGCAGCTCAGCCGCAAGGGCCAGGACGAGATTGGCGGCCAGGCACTGATTCCGCATCAATTAAGCATGAGCGCGACACCTATACCCCGCACCTTGGCCATGACGTTTTTCGCCGACCTGGACGTATCTGTCATCGACGAGTTGCCACCGGGACGAAGTCCCGTGCTGACCAAGCTGATTGCCGATACGCGACGCGACGAAGTATTGAGCCATGTGCTCGCGGAAGTCAGACAGGGACGTCAGGCGTATTGGGTCTGTCCGCTGGTCGAGGAAAGCGAGGCCCTGCAACTGCAAACCGCCGTCGACACGCATGCAAGACTGGTCGAGGCATTGACTGATGTCCGGGTGGGACTTCTGCATGGGCGTATGGCTGCGCCGGAAAAGCAGCAGACGATGGAGGACTTTCGCGGCGGGCGCATCGACTTGCTGGTCGCGACGACGGTGGTGGAAGTGGGGGTCGACGTCGCCAATGCATCGTTGATGATCATCGAGCATGCCGAGCGTTTTGGACTGGCGCAACTCCATCAGCTGCGCGGCCGCGTCGGGCGAGGAAGCCGGAAATCGGTGTGCGTGCTGATGTACCAGTCGCCACTGTCGACCATAGCCCGGCAACGATTGCGTGCCATGTATGAAACCAATGATGGCTTCGAGATCGCTCGACGGGATCTGGAAATGCGCGGGCCCGGCGAATTCCTGGGCGTGCGCCAATCGGGACAGGAACTTCTGCGATTCGCCAGTATCGATGGCGATGCCGAGCTTGTCGAAAATGCTCGGCAGGCAGTAGCGCTTATGCGCGATCATTATTCCGGCCACTGCCAGGCTCATCTGCAGCGCTGGATGCGCGGCAAGCAAGACTTCCTGCGTAGTTGATGCATATGAATGAACATTGAAACGAGACTGTAATGACACTGACTGAACTTAAATATATCGTGGCTGTTGCTCGCGAACGGCACTTCGGACGGGCGGCCGAGGCCTGTTTCGTCAGTCAGCCGACGCTTTCGGTCGCTATTCGCAAGCTCGAGGAGGAATTGGGCGTCGTGCTGTTCGAGCGTGGCGGTTCGGAGGTGGGCATCACGTCCATAGGGCTGCGCGTAGTCGCCCAGGCTCAACGCGTTCTGGAAGAGGGTGCCAACTTGCGCGAGATCGCGCGGCAAGGCCATGATCCGTTGGCGGGGCCCTTGCGTGTCGGCGTCATCCACACCATAGGTCCTTACTTGCTGCCCCGGCTGGTACCGCGGCAAATCGCCGCTACGCCGCAAATGCCATTGCTATTGCAGGAAAGCTTCACTGTCCGCTTGCTGGAACTATTGCGTCAGGGCGAGATTGACTGCGCGATAGTGGCGCTGCCGCTACCTGAATCCGGCCTGATGATACAGCCGCTGTACGATGAGCCATTTCTGGTGGCTGTACCCAAAAGCCACCCATGGGCCAAGCGTACGGAAATCGATTCGACCGAGTTGAAGAATGAAACCATGCTCTTGCTTGGGGCGGGACATTGTTTTCGCGATCAAGTGCTCGAGGTATGCCCGGAATTGTCGCGTTTTTCCGCATCCAGCGAGGGGATACAACGCACGTTCGAAGGCTCGTCCCTGGAGACGATACGTCACATGGTGGCCGCCGGCATAGGCGTCACGGTTCTGCCTGCCAGTTCATTGTCTATGCCAGGTTTGGAGAACAACCTGCTTACCTACATTCCATTCCGCAAACCGGTGCCTGATCGCCGGGTGGTGCTGGCTTGGCGCAAGAGTTTTCCGCGGCCTGCGGCGATCGAGGCGCTGATAGGCGCCATCCATGAAAGCCAGCTTCCCGGCGTCAAATATATCGATGGTATTGCCGCCAAGCCAGTGGTCGGCGCGACCGCCTGAAAATCCACATGCCGCGTGGGGATTTTGGCAGGCTTTTTCATAGAGAAAACCCTGGGCGGACTCAGTGCCTACGCGTAGGCTTTCGGTGTATGCTTTGCGGCGTACCCCAAAGGAGGATTTATGAAAACACGTTTTACTCCAGTAGCGGCCGCTCTCGGCCTGGCTGTCGGCATGTTGATGTCATCCGGCGTCAATGCTGCAGAAACAATTAAAATCGCTATTGCTGGTCCCTTCACGGGCCCTGTCACCCAATATGGTGCCATGGTCAAAGAAGGTGTCGACACCGCAATTGAACAAATCAACGCTGCCGGCGGCGTTCTGGGCAAGCAGCTCGAAGCCGTCGTTATCGATGACGGCTGCGAGCCTAAACAGGGCCCGGTCGTCGCCAACCGTGTGGTCAACGACGAAATCAGCTACGTGGTAGGTCATGTGTGTTCGGGCGTCACCATTGCCGCAACCAATGTCTATAACAGCGAAGGTATAGTCATGGTTACGCCGTCGGCAACGTCGCCGGCTGTCACCGATGGCAAGAACTATGACACTATCTTCCGCACAATAGGCCGCGACGATCAGCAAGGGCCGGCCGCTGCATCATTCATCATTGAAAAAATCAAGCCCAAGCAAGTTGCCGTTCTTCACGACAAGCAATCCTATGGGCAAGGCATTGCCAGTTCGGTGAAAGACCAACTGGAAAAAGCGGGAATCAAGGTCGTCATGTTTGAAGGCATAAATGCCGGCGACACCGATTATTCTGCGGTCATTACCAAACTAAAGAGTGCGGACGCCGACTTCGTCTACTACGGCGGCTACCATCCTGAATTGGGTCTGCTGCTTCGCCAGGGCGCCGAGCAAGGCGTGAAAGCGCAATTCATGGGGCCGGAAGGTGTTGGCAATCCGGACATCAATGCCATCGCCGGCGCTGCGGTGGAAGGCATGCTGCTGACCTTGCCCGCCGACTTTACGCAGGACCCATCCAACGCTGCCATTGTGAAAGCATTCAAGGACAAAAAACGTGATCCGGGCGGTGCGTTTCAGTTGACGGCATATTCGGCAACCACTGCCATCGCCGAGGGCATCAAAGGCGCGGGTGTCGACGACCCGACCAAGGTGGCGGCATGGCTGCATGGCAACAGCGTTGCGACACCTATCGGCAAGATATCCTGGAACAAGCAGGGCGATCTTACCGAATTCAAGTTCGACGTCTTCACTTGGCATAAAGATGGATCCAAATCCGTTTATAAGTAAACGCACAACAAGAGCGCCCATACACGGCGCCCAAAGAAAAAGGCGCTACGGCGCCTTTTTCATGTGCACGGCGTGCGCGCTAGTCGACGATACGCCTGCCCGTCTTGTTATCGAACCAATGCAGAGGATGTACGCCGTCGGGCCCCACCAAGACTGATTCGCCAAGTTGTAACGGATGTTCTTTGGTCAAGCCAACCGGACAACGCAATACAACCGGCATGTCGCCGTGACGGCCGTGAATCAGTTGCTCTGAACCCAGGATTTCCACCATTTCCACATCGATCGGTATGCCGGGTGCATGCAGGCGCATATGTTCGGGACGCATCCCGAGGATGACGCTCTGATTGACGAGTTCGGCAGGTATGGTGTCAGGTTGGAAGTCCAGTATGGCGCCATGCTCATCGTGCAGCTGGCGGTTGGCGTCGACTTGTACATGCAAAAGATTCATGGGCGGCGCGCCGATGAACCCGGCAACGAAAATTGATGCCGGCCGTTCGAAGACCTCGATGGGCGTACCAATTTGCTCGGGCACCCCTTTGTTCATCACCACCATGCGCTGAGCTAGCGTCATTGCTTCGACCTGGTCATGGGTGACATACAGGCTGGTCGTGTTCAGACGATGATGGAGTTTCTGAATTTCCAATCGCATCTGCACGCGCAGCTTCGCATCCAGGTTCGATAAGGGTTCGTCGAAAAGAAAAACCTTGGGGTCGCGCACAATGGCCCGGCCCATGGCAACGCGCTGGCGTTGCCCGCCCGAAAGTTGGCGGGGCCGGCGATCGAGCAAGAGCGACAGTTCCAGGATTTTCGCCGCCTTGTCGACCCGCTGCTTGATCTCGGCTTTGCTGAGTTTGCGAATTTTTAAAGCGTAGGCCATGTTTTCATACACGGTCATGTGCGGGTATAGCGCGTAGTTCTGAAACACCATGGCAATATCGCGTTCGGCGGGTTCCAGCTTGTTGACCACTTTGCCATCAATGCTGATTTCGCCGCTGGTAATGCTTTCCAGGCCGGCAACCATGCGCATCAGTGTTGATTTGCCGCAGCCCGACGGGCCTACGATCACAATGAATTCACCGTCGGCGACTTCCATGTCTATGCCGTGAATGACGGCAATATCGCCTGGATAGGTCTTTTTTACGTTGCGTAAGCTTAAAGTTGCCATGTTCTGTTCCAGGTCTTTTAATGTATGCAGGGTGCTGAAGGCGGGGCGCTGCGGCTACTTCTCGGCATCCACCAGGCCTTTGACGAACCACTTCTGCATGAATATGACCACGGCCGCGGGTGGCACCATGGCCAGGACCGCCGTGGCCATGACAAGATTCCACTCGGTGACGCTGTCACCGCCCGCGATCATGCGTTTAATGCCGATCACGACGGGATACATGTTTTCCTCTGTGGTGATGATAAGCGGCCACAGGTATTGATTCCAGCCGTAGATGAATTGGATGACGAAAAGGGCGGCGATGCTCGTGCGCGATAAGGGCAGCAGCACATCTTTGAAGAAGCGCATGGGACCCGCGCCGTCCATGCGGGCGGCTTCCACAAGTTCGTCGGGGACAGTCAGGAAAAATTGCCGGAATAAAAAGGTGGCTGTCGCCGAGGCAATAAGAGGGAGGGTCAGGCCCGCGTAGCTATTCAGCATGCCAAGGTCGGCCACGACCTGGTCGGTGGGCGCGATACGCACTTCCACGGGCAGCATCAGGGTGACGAATATCATCCAAAAGAAAAACATGCGGAAACGAAACCGGAAATAAACCACGGCAAATGCGGACAGCATGGAAATTACGATTTTGCCTATGGCAATGACCAGGGCCATGACGGTGCTGATCCACATCATGCGCGCTACCGGCGGTGTATTGGCGCCGTCGCCAAACAAAACAGCGCGATAGTTATCCAGAAAGTGGCTGCCGGGGACCAGGGACATGGGCGCCTGCGCGACCTCTTGGGCGGTTTGGGTCGACGCCACGAGCGTTACGTACAAAGGGAAGGCGATGATGGCCACCCCAAGGATAAGAATGAGGTGAGAGAGTATATCCAGGTAGGGACGGCGTTCAATCATGTTGGGGCTTGCCAGGTTCGGTGCGCATGCGTCAGTAATTGACTTTGCGGTCTATGTAGCGGAATTGCATGACGGTAAGCAGCACGACAATCACCATCAGGATGACCGACTGGGCCGCCGATGAACCGATGTCCAAGCCCTTGAAGCCTGTGTTGTAGACCTTGTAGACAAGAATGGAAGTGCTTTCGCCTGGACCGCCTTGCGTCATGATGTCGATAATGGCGAACGTATCGAAGAACGCATAAATTATGTTAACTACCAGCAGGAAGAATGTGGTTGGTGACAGCAGGGGAAACACAATCGTCCAGAAACGCCGCGTCGGGCTGGCGCCGTCGATGGCGGCTGCTTCAATCAGTGAACGGGGTATGGACTGCAGACCCGCCAGGAAGAACAGGAAGTTGTACGAGATTTGCTTCCATACCGAGGCAATCACGACCAGGGTCATGGCGTGGTCGCCGTCCAGGCGCGGGTTCCAGCTGATCCCCGCCTTCATCAGGTAAACGGCCAGCACGCCCACCGACGGAGAAAACAGGAACAACCACAGGACGCCGGCAACCGCTGCGGCCACCGCGTACGGCCAAATGAGCAAGGTTTTGTAGATGCCCGCGCCCTTGACCACGCGGTCAGCCATGACGGCCAGAACCAATGAAATTGTCAGGCCCAGCATGGCCACCAGCAAGGAAAAGACGGCCGTAACCTTGAAGGAATCGATGTAGTTGCTACTGGAGAACAATTCAATGAAGTTGTTCAGGCCGACGAACTGGGACGAGAATCCGAAAGGGTCTTCAAGGCGAAACGACTGCCACATGGCTTGGCCCGCAGGCCAGAAAAAGAACACGATGGTGACAGCCAACTGCGGCGCAAGCAGCAGATAGGGTAACGTTTTATGGCTGAAAACAACGCGTTTTTCCATGGGAGTCGTTTCTTTGTTGCGGTATATGGCGGGAAGTGTAGGCTACTTGACGCTCTTTTCGAAGCGCTCCAGCAGTTCATTGCCGCGTTTCACCATATTCTTGAGCCCGTCCTCCGGCGTGACTTTACCGGCGAAAATCTGCTCCATCTCGCCGTCCTCGATTTCGCGAATTTGGGGCAGAAAACCTAGTCGAATGCCACGCGAGTTTTCGGTGGTGGTGGCGTCGAGCTGCTTGACCGCCACATCCGAACCCGGGTTCTTGTCATAAAAGCCCGATTTCTGCGTAAGTTCGAAACCAGCCTTCGTAACGGGGACATAGCCGGTTCCCTGGTGCCATTCCGCCGCCTTTTCAGGGCTTGAAATGAATTTGAAGAACTTCGTCACCCCTTTGTAAACCTCAGGTGTTTTCTTGGCGAACACCCAGAGCGATGCACCGCCGATAATGGAGTTCTGCGGCGCTCCTTTTACATCCGAGTGATAGGGCAGCGTGGATGTGCCGAATTCAAATTGGCCCGTCTTGATGATGTTGGCGCGGTTGCCGCTGGATCCGGTGAACATGGCGCAGCGCCCGCCGGTGAACAGAGAGTTGGGTGCATCGCCACGGCCACCATAGGTGAACGTGCCTTCCTTCGCCATATTGGCAAGAAAGCTGATGTGACGGACGAACAGGGGCTTGTCGATGTCGAGGCGGGCGTTCAGGCCGCCAAAGCCATTGTCTTGGGTGGCGTAGGGCGTGTTATGCCATGCGCCGAAGGTTTCAAGCTGTATCCAGGCAGGCCATGACGTGGTGTAGCCGCATTCCTGGCCGGCCGCACGCAATTTCTTGCCCGCTTCGGCAACCTCTTCCCATGTTTTTGGGGGCTTCTCCGGGTCGAGGCCCGCCTTTTTGAAGGCGTCCTTGTTGTAATAGAAGACGGGAGTGGAGCTGTTGAAAGGCATGGAAACGAGCTTGCCGTCGGGGGCGGAATAATAGCTCGCCACTGCGCCAAGGAAGTCGGCTGAATCGATAGGATCGCCGGCTTTTTCAGCCATTTCCTGGACGGGCTGGATGGCGCCTTTGGCGTACATCATGGTGGCGGTGCCGACTTCGAAGACCTGGAGAATGTCGGGCGCATTACCGGCGCGGAACGCGGCAATGCCCGCATTCATGGATTCGCCATAGGCGCCTTTGTAGACGGCATGAATCACGTAGTCCGATTGGCTCTTGTTGAATTCACTCACCAGCGAATTGACCCGTTCCCCCAGCGCCCCTTCCATTGAATGCCAAAAGTTGATGTTGGTAGCCGCATGAGCGCTACCCATGCTGGCTATCATGCCAGTAAGGGACAGCGCAAAAAGTTTTGATCGCATTGTGTGTTCTCCTTTGACTGCGTGGCCTGCCTGATGTCGTGCATCGGGATCGTTGGTGATTCTATGACACGTTTATGACGTTCGCATGACTGTACCGACAAGCTACATGCCAGGTCAACGCAAATATGCCGGCCGCAAACCAGCATGAAAATCGTACAATACTGGCCTTATGACCAAAGAACTCACTATCGCCTTCATTGGTGGCGGAAATATGGCCACTGCGCTGGGTGCCGGGCTTATCGGCAAACGCTGCGGCGCGCACGACGTACACGTTGTCGACGTCCAGGAATCCGTGCTCGATCGCTGGAAGTCCCAGGGATCGACGGGAGCCACAGCGCCTGACGCCATACTGGCCGCGCGCCGAATCTGGATATTCGCGGTCAAACCGCAATATATGAAAGAGGCGGTCCAGGCATGCCGGCCATACCTCCAGCCAGACACCCTGGTGATCAGCATAGCGGCCGGAATCTCCAGCGACACGTTGGCGCACTGGCTTGGCACACCCGCGCAGCCCTGGACGCGCCTTATCCGGTGCATGCCCAACACGCCGGCGCTCATAGGCGCGGGCGCCAGCGGCCTGATGGCCATGCCAGGCGCTTCCGCGGACGACCGCGCAGTCGCGCAGCAATTAATGGCTGCGGTTGGCGAGGTTGTCTGGGTGAACACCGATCACGATCTCGATGCGGTCACGGGATTGTCGGGCAGTGGACCTGCCTATGTATTCTTGTTTATCGATGCCCTGATCCAGGGCGGCGTCGCGCAAGGCTTGTCGCCCGAGCAGGCACGCACGTTGGCGCTGGCTACGGTTAATGGCGCAACGCAGTTGGCCGGCTTGTCCCATGAATCGCTTGCTGTGCTGCGCGAACGGGTCACGTCTAAAGGGGGCACCACAGCGGCGGCCGTCAATGTATTGCATCAGCAGCAGTTTTCAACGATTGTCCAAACCGCCATGCAGGCCGCCGCCGACCGCGCGGCTGAGCTATCCACCGAGTTTTCGAAATGACGTCCAAATTACCCGTTTCCTTTGCCGCGATGACGCGGTCGCAGTTCGCTATTGCCGTTGCCGCCATGGTGCTGATCGTTGTCGGCTCGAACATACTGGTGCAGTACCCGATCAACCGTTGGCTCACCTGGGGGGCAATCTCGTATCCGGTTGCCTTTCTGGTGGCCGATCTGCTGAATCGCCGTTTTGGACCAGCCGCGGCCCGTCGCGTCGCTTATGTCGGCTTCCTGGCCGCTGTCATTATTTCCGTGTGGGTGGCGACGCCACGTATCGCCATGGCATCGGGCCTTGCGTTCCTATGCGCACAACTCGTTGACATCCATGTGTTCGACCGGCTCCGAAACCAAAGCTGGTGGCGTGCGCCATTAGTCGGAGGTGTTGCAGGCGCCACGCTGGACACATTCGTCTTTTTCAGTGTGGCGTTCGCCGGAACTGCGGTTCCCTGGATGTCGCTGCTTGCTGGTGACTTGGTGGTCAAGCTCGTTGTCAATGCCACTATGCTGGCGCCGTTCCGGGCGTTCATGTGGAATCTTGCGCGTCCCGCCGTGGTTTCCGGGGATGGGGCCGTTGCCGGTCGCGTCTAAGGCGTGACCAATGGTTACGCCTTTTCCGGCCAAAAAGAAAGAGTTGGCGCTAAGGGCTTATCCGTAGTGACATCCAATTGCCGAATCGTCAAAATACGCAAGCCGTTAAAGGCGGTAGCTAACAACCATGGCTCGCCGTAACAATAATCACTCGAACTCCTAACATGGGCTCGGTTACGGCGGACTCAACCGGAGATCTGCAGGCATGAAGTTCCTCAAACGAGTATCCCCAGTAGTAATGGCATTGGGCGCCATGGCCGTCGCCGGCAGCGTGTTTGCCGCCGATACAATAAAAATCGGCATCCCTCAACCCATGACGGGTCCCGCCACTCAATACGGCGACCAGATCCAGGCCGGGGCGCTTACCGCAATAGAAGCCATCAACGCTCGCGGCGGTGTCAAGGGCCAGAAACTGGAAGCCCTGCTTATCGACGACGGGTGCGAACCCAAGCAAGCTGTGCCTGCCGCCAACCGTGTCATTAATTCCGGTGCGAAGTTTGCTGTCGCGCACGCATGTTCGGGTACCACTGTTCCGGCGGTCAACGTTTACGAACAAGAAGGCATCGTCGCCATTACCCCGGGGGCCACTTCGCCGCTGGTCACCGATACGATCAAGCCGCATTACTTCTTCCGCACCATCGGTCGCGACGACCAACAAGGTCCGTTCGCCGCCAGCTATATTGCCAAGACCCTCAAGCCCCAGACGGTTGCCATTTTGCACGACAAGCAAACCTACGGCTCCGGCGTTGCCACGCAAGTACGCGATTCCCTGGCTAAAGACAAAGTCAATGTTGCCTTGTTTGAAGGCATCAATGTTGGCGACAGCGACTACTCCGCAGTCATTACCAAGCTGAAGTCATTGAACCCGGACCTGATCTACTTCGGCGGCTACCACGCCGAATTGGGTTTGCTGCTTCGCCAGGCACGCGAACAAGGGGTGAAGACCCAGTTCATGGGCCCTGAAGGCGTCGCCAATAACGACTTGGTCGCTATTGCCGGCCCGGCTGTCGAAGGCCTGCTGGTTACATTGCCTTCCGACTTCACCAAGCTGCCGGGCAACGAAAAGGTGCTTGAAGACTTCAAGACCTACAAGCGCAGTCCGGATGGCGCCTTCACGCTTACGTCTTATGCAGCCGTCCAGATCCTGGTTGAAAGCATTAACGCCGTTGGCACCGATCCAGCCAAAGTCGCCGACTACATGCACAAGAATGCGTTCAATACCGCCATCGGCAAGGTCGAATACGACGCCAAGGGCGATTTGAAGGAATTCGAGTTCGCCGTGTTCCAGTGGGACAAAGACGGCAAGATGGAACAATTGAAGCACTAATTGCTAGCCTCTGTGCTCCAGCCATAATTGGCTGGAGCATTTCTTTTTTGCCTGGTCGGCACGTGCGCACCTCCCGTCCCGACTCACAGGAATACCCGTTCTATGTCAGAGCTCATACCCCAATTAACGCAACAGCTGTTTAACGGCTTGTCGCTTGGCGCCATCTACGCGCTTATCGCCATCGGCTACACAATGGTTTATGGCATCATCGGCATGATCAACTTCGCTCACGGCGAAATCTACATGATCGGTGCGTATGTAGGTTTGGTCACATTGTCGGCCATAGGCGTGAATAGTGGGCTGCCGCTCCCCGTGATCATACTGATAATGTTGATTGTGGCGGTACTAATTACCGGGGTGTATGGCTACGCGATTGAAAAGGTGGCATATGCGCCCCTTCGTGGCGGTCCGCGGCTGGTCCCGCTGATTTCCGCCATCGGTATGTCGATATTTCTACAGAATTGGGTGGCGATCGGGCAGGGTGCGCGCGACATGGCCGTTCCGGCGCTCGTTACCGGGTCTGTCCAGTTTCAGCTCGGATCGGACTTCGTCGTGACAGCGCCTTATTCGCGCATCATGATCATTGTGGTAACGGTGGTTCTCATGGTGGCGCTGTCGCTGTTCATCAAGTATTCACGCATCGGCCGCGCGTCCCGGGCATGTTCCCAGGATCTGCGCATGGCCAATTTGCTGGGCATAGACACCAACCGCATTATTTCCTTCACATTCATTATCGGGGCCATGCTCGCGGCGGTCGGCGGGGTGCTGATCGCGCTGGCTATTGGCAAACTGAATCCCTTCATCGGATTCATTGCGGGCATCAAGGCATTCACGGCGGCGGTGCTGGGGGGCATAGGCAGCATACCCGGCGCCATGCTGGGCGGCGTGCTGCTTGGGCTGGCTGAAACCTTTGCCGCCGCCTATATCTCCTCGCAGTACAAAGACATTGTCGCGTTTGGCCTGTTGGTGTTCATTCTGCTGTTTCGCCCAACTGGCCTGCTTGGTAAACCAGAAGTGGAAAAAGTGTAATGGGTAACGTTAAAAACGCGCTTATCGCGGCCTTCATGGCGGGCGTCATTATTGCGCCCGTCTTTGGCCTGCAAATCGTACGATCCGGCATGCAAACCAGCCTGGTGCCTGAATGGGACATGATCTTCTACGGCATGGCCATTGTATTTGTGTTCCAGGTGCTGATCAGGCCGGCCTTTGCACGCCTTTTCGCCATCAAGCGCACCAAACGCGCGCTGCCAGTGCTATCCGAGCCGGCGCGCAAAGGCCTGATCTTCGTCCTTGTGGCCATAGCCATCGTGTTCCCGTTTACCACCGGCCGGGCACAAGTGGATATCGCCACGCTCGTGCTCATTTACATCATGCTCGGCCTGGGGCTGAATATTGTGGTGGGTTTTGCCGGTCTGCTGGACCTGGGTTTCGTGGGCTTCTACGCCGTCGGCGCCTACACGTACGCGCTGTTGTATCACTGGGCCGGGTGGGGTTTCTGGGGCGCCTTGCCGTTGGCGGGCGGGATGGCGGCGCTGTTTGGTTTTGTGCTCGGGTTTCCGGTATTGCGTTTGCGAGGCGATTACCTGGCAATCGTCACCCTGGGGTTCGGCGAGATCATACGACTGCTGTTGATCAATTTATACTCATTCACCGGCGGTCCGGACGGTATTTCCGGCATCCCCAAGCCGACGGTATTCGGATTCCCCATGGCCCGGCGCGCACCCGAAGGCGAGACAACCTTCCATGACCTGGTAGGCTGGGAATTCGCCAACCAGGATGTCATTGTCTACCTTTACCTCATGGCGCTGATCCTGGCATTGATTACGTTGTTCGTGTCGAATCGCGTCATACGCATGCCCATAGGACGAGCGTGGGAAGCGCTACGCGAAGACGAAATCGCCTGCCGTTCGCTGGGCCTGAATCCCACGCGCATCAAGCTGTCGGCTTTTACGATGGGTGCGATGTTCGCCGGCTTCGGTGGGGCATTTTTCGCCGCACGCCAAGGCATCGTTAATCCCGAATCGTTTACCTTCATGGAATCGGCGCTCATCCTGGCCATCGTTGTGCTGGGCGGTATGGGTTCACAAGTGGGGGTCATCCTGGCAGCTATTATTCTCACGGTCGTGCCGGAAATCGCCCGTGAATTCGCAGAGTATCGAATGTTGATTTTTGGATTGGTGATGGTCTTGATGATGATGTGGCGTCCACAGGGTCTATTGCCTGTCAAACGGCCCCAAGTGGAGCTGAAAGCATGAGCGAGGTTTTGCTGAAGGTCACCGACCTCACCATGCGGTTCGGCGGCTTGCTGGCTGTCGACAAGGTCGCATTCGACGTCAAGCGCGACGAGGTCTTCGCCATTATCGGCCCTAACGGCGCAGGCAAGACCACTGTCTTCAATTGCGTGGGCGGTTTCTACAAGCCTACGTCAGGCAGCATAGTCATGGATGGCAAGACCATCAATGGACTGCCCAGCCACAAGGTGGCGCAGGAAGGCTTGGTGCGCACATTCCAGAACGTGCGGCTGTTCAAGAATCTCACCGTTCTTGAAAACCTGATGGTGGCCCAACATACCCACATACAGACGGGATTGCTGCAAGGGCTGTTAAAACTGCCGTCGTTCAGGAAATCGGAAAAGCAAGCCCTGGCCAACGCTAGCGAATGGCTGGATTTCATGGGGATACGGCAGTATGCCAATCGCGAGGCGGGGAATCTCGCCTACGGCCATCAACGCCGTCTGGAAATCGCGCGCTGCATGATCACCAAGCCCCGTTTGCTTATGCTCGACGAACCGGCGGCGGGCTTGAACCCACAGGAAAAACGCGACCTGCAGCAACTGATCGACCAGTTGCGCCGCGAATTCGATGTGGCGGTGCTGCTTATTGAACACGACATGAGCCTGGTCATGGGCGTATCGGATCGCATCATGGTCATGGAGCACGGCACGCCAATCACCACGGGGCTGCCGGCCGACGTTCGCGTCGACCCGCGCGTCATCAAAGCTTACCTTGGGGAAGAATAAGTGCTCAAGCTGCAGAACATACACACGCACTATGGTGCGATTCAAGCACTTAACGATGTTTCCGTCGAGGTGCATCAAGGCGAAATCGTCACCCTTATTGGCGCCAACGGCGCTGGTAAGACCACATTGCTCATGACCGTCTGCGGTTCGCCGCGTGCAAGCAGCGGCACGGTTACTTTCGAAGGCGAAGACATTACCCAGGCCCTGACGCACACCATCATGCGGCGCGGTATTGCCATTTCTCCGGAAGGACGTCGGGTGTTTCCCGACCTTACCGTGTCGGAGAACCTGAAAATGGGCGGTTTTTTCCTGAGCTCACAGGAAATCGACGCCGGTCTGGCGCACGTCTACGACTTGTTCCCGCGCTTGAAGGAACGTGCCGGCCAGCGCGCAGGCACCATGTCAGGGGGTGAGCAGCAAATGCTTGCCATCGGGCGGGCGTTAATGACCAAGCCCAAACTGTTGTTGCTCGACGAGCCCACCCTGGGGCTGGCGCCACTGATCATTGCGCAGATTTTTGAGATCATCCGCACGATTCGGGATGAAGGCGTTACGGTGTTCCTGGTCGAGCAGAATGCCAACAAGGCATTGCAAGTGGCCGATCGCGGCTATGTCCTTGAAACCGGCAAAGTGGTGCTGGCCGATACCGGCGCCAATTTGCTGGTCAATGACGATGTGCGCAAGGCCTACCTGGGCGCGTAGTCGTCGGGATGCAGGTGCTGCGCAAGAAAGGCTTCCATGCGTTCGTAGAACTCAAACTTGTTCTCGTCGTTATGGAAGCCGTGTCCTTCGTTGTCTTTAACCATATAGTCCACTTCCACGCCACGGGTGCGCAGGGCCGCTACCATTTGGTCGCTTTCAGCCTTGTTCACACGCGGATCATGCGCACCTTGTGCAATAAACAACGGCGTCTTTATCTTGTGGGCATTTAGAGCTGGCGAGGTAGCCACCAGCCGTTCATGGTCCGTGACCGGATCGCCCACCATGCTGTGCATCTTGGTCAGCATGGGTTTCCAGTAGGCCGGGATCGTGTTCATGAAGGTCAGCAAATTCGACACACCCACATAATCCACCGCAGCGGCATACAGATCGGGAGTGGAGGTCACGCCCGCAAGAGTGGCATAGCCGCCGTAACTGCCACCGTAGATGGCAACGCGTTGCGGGTCGGCAATGCCCTGTTCGATCAGCCACTGCACGCCGTCGGTGATGTCGTCCTGCATGCCCAGGCCCCATTGCCCGAAACCGGCCTCCCAGAAACGCCGCCCGTAGCCGGTGGATCCGCGGAAATTCATTTGCAGAACGCAGTAACCCCGATTTGCCAGGAACTGAGCCTCAGGGTTGAATCCCCAGCCATCCCGGGTCCAGGGTCCCCCATGCGGGTTAACGATGCAGGGCAGGCGTTCCGGGTTGCGTCCCAAAGGTAGCGTCAGGTAGCCATGTATGGCCAGCCCGTCGCGCGATGTATACGTCACCGGCCGCACTGGCGCCATGTCGACCTCGGGTAGCGCCGGATTGATGTCCGCCAGTTTGTCCAGCGTGTCCTGTATAGCGTCGTACAGATACCGGCTGCCTGGTGTGCGGTCGTTGTATGCTGCAACGATGTATTTAGTTTCGTCGCGCGTGCTGCTTTGCAGGGCTATTTCATAACCTGGCAGCTTGGCTGAAACCCGGCCATAACGCTCGGCGGTCACCGTATCGAAGAAATGGTATTGCGTCTTGTCGGTCTGGTATGCCGCCATGGCAAGCACGTGGCGCAGCCTGGAATAACCCGCGCCGTCCAGGTCCACACCATCAACTTCGAAAACCAGGGTTTCATCATCTGGGTGGGCGGGGTCGATCAGGACCAGCGCCAGGCAATCGCGCCCGCGGTTGCTAAGGGCGTAGAGCGATTTATTATCGAACGTGAAAAATTCCGGACTGACGACGGTACGGAAATCGGTGGTAATGATGGACTGGAACTCACCGTCTTCAGTATCGCGATACAGCAAGGTGGTGTGTAAGCCGTCGCTGGTTATGCCCGCCCGCACGCGGCCAAGGTGGTCAGTTTGCCAGCCCACGACATTGCCCGGGTTTTCGGCCACAAGAACCAGGTCGCCGGTGTGAATGTCGGCGCGGTAGATGTCGAAGACTTCCGGGTTGCGTCCGTTATGGCTGATCAAAATGTGGTCCGGGTCGTCCGGCAAGTCGTCCTGGATGCTGGCACGTACACCAGTGAACGGCGTGAGATCGGTCAGCTTGCCGCTACCCGCATCAACGGATAGCACATGGAAATTCTCGTCGCCATTGACGTCTTTTTCGAAGAGGATGGTGTTCGATCCCTTCCAGAAATATTGGGCGACATCCCGCTCGGTTTCGTGCGTAAGTTGCCGGACAGGGCCGAGCGGCTTGCTACCCTTGAGCTCTTGAACAAACACATTCATGCGCGGGGTCTGGCCCGCAACGCCTGCGGGCTGCATGAAACCCAGCATCGCGCCATCGTCGGACAGGCGGAAAAAACCGCGCTCCGGATTACGGAAAAAATCTTGCACGGGGTAGTGCTTGGGCATGGAAGGATAGGTTGGGAGCAAGCGTGCCGCCTTTGGTGAATTGACGTGAGGAATGCTATTACTATATCGGATAGACGGCGTGTGTGTGCCGAACTTATCCTATCGCCAAGGAACGCCTTATGCCCGATCACCCCCTGCAAATCGTTTTTCTGGATCGTGACACGATCTCGCCCCAAACGGTGCTGCGCCAAATCTCTTTCGGTCATGCGCTTACGGTATACGGGCGTACCTCCCGGGATCAAGTGTCCGAACGCATTGCAGACGCTGACATCGTTATCACCAATAAAGTGCCTTTGCAGCGGGAAGCGCTGGCCTGCGCGCCAAACCTGAAAATGATCGCGGTGGCGGCCACCGGCACCGACAATATCGACGTGGCGGAATGCACGCGGCGCGGCGTGGTGGTGTCGAATATCCGCAGCTACGCCATCAGAAGCGTGCCGGAGCACGTGTTCGCGCTTGTGTTCGCGCTGCGCCGCAGCTTGGTTGCTTACCGCGAATCAGTCAAAGCCGGTCGCTGGTACGATGCTCAGCAATTCTGTTATTTTGATTATCCGATCAAGGACTTGGCGGGCTCGACGCTGGGAATTGTCGGCAAAGGGACGCTTGGCCAAGCGGTCGGCGCCATAGGCCAGGCCCTGGGTATGCGCGTCTTGTTCGCCGGCCGCAAGAATGCTCAAACCGCAGGGCAGGGGTATACGCCATTCCACGAGGTACTGGCCCAAAGCGACGTGATCTCTTTGCACTGCCCGCTCAACGTCGACACTCGCGACCTGATCAATACGGATGAGTTCGCGCAAATGGAGCGCAAGCCCATATTGATCAATACCGCCAGGGGCGGTTTGGTGAACGAGCCGGCGCTTGCCGTGGCATTGCGGTCGGGGCAGCTTGCCGGCGCGGGCATCGACGTAACCTCGCCAGAGCCGCCGGAAAACCAGCATCCCCTTATCGCCTTGCTCGAGCTTCCCAACTTCATTCTTACGCCGCATGTGGCCTGGGCGAGCGACGAAGCCGTGCAGACATTGGCCGATCAGCTCATCGACAACATCGAAGCGTATCATTTGGGCACCCCCCGAAATATAGTGGCTTGATAAGGATGATTGGTTCCATGCGCGTTGTCGTTGCTCCCGATTCGTTCAAAGAAAGCCTTGCTGCTGAAAAAGTCGCGCAAGCCATCGCAGATGGTGTGCGCGACGCATTACCCAGCGCGACTGTCGTATGCATTCCCATGGCCGATGGCGGCGAGGGGTCGCTCGATGCCGTCCTGGCGGCAAGCGGCGGTGAGCGCCGCTGGGCAAGGGTCCGTAATGCCAACAGTCAGGAAATCGACGCCTGCTGGGGGTGGCTGGGCGATGGCAATGCTTTCATAGAAATGGCGGCGGCGGCCGGTCTTGAACAAATCCCGGCACGGGAACGCCAACCCTTGGATGCCACAAGCTACGGCGTCGGCCAGCTCATCCATCATGCCCTGGAGGCCGGTGCGCGCCGTATTGTGCTGGGATTGGGTGGCAGCGCATGCAATGACGCCGGTGCCGGTCTGCTCCAGGCGCTGGGTGTACGTCTCCTGGATGCCACAGGCCAAGAACTGCCCCCTGGCGGTGCGGCATTGAGCCGATTGGCCGGCATTTCCCTTGACGACATCGACCCTCGGTTGCACTCGGTCGGTTTCGAATTGGCCGTTGACGTTGATAATCCGTTATGCGGCCCGACCGGTGCGTCCGCCATATTCGGGCCGCAAAAGGGCGCGTCGCCAGCCGATGTCGCCATTCTTGATCAGGCGCTGGCGCATTTCGCGAGCGTGTGCGCAAAACATTTCGGCAAAGACGAGCAGCATATTCCAGGCATGGGCGCCGCCGGCGGCCTGGGCTTCGCCATCAAGACATGCTTCACCGCGCGCTTGCGTCCTGGCGTGGAGCTTATCGCGGAAATTGCCGGGCTGGTTCCTGCGCTGGATGGCGCCGACCTGGTCTTCACTGGGGAAGGGCGCATGGACGCTCAAACGCTTTTAGGCAAGACGCCTGCAGGGGTGGCCCGCTATGCCAGCCAGCGCGGCATACCTGTCATTGCCATAGCGGGCTCGTTGGGCGAGGGCTACGAGGCCCTGTACAACATAGGTGTCACCGCCGCCTTCAGTCTTGCGCCGGGGCCAATTGCACTGGACCAGGCATGCGAGCATGCGGCCGTGTATTTGCGCAAGCGCGCGCGCGACTGCACTCGCTTGTGGGTGGCGGCAAGCGCCGCACGCACCAACGTCGAAACCTGCACTATCACTGGTGACCAATGAACGCTTACACCGCGCCCGACTTTTCGCTGGAAGGCAAGCTGGCACTGATCACCGGTTCCACGCAGGGCCTGGGGCTTGTAATCGCCAAGGCGTATGCTGCAAGCGGCGCCGGTGTCATTATCAATGGCCGCGACGCCGCGCGTGTGGCCCGTGTGGTTGCCGATCTTATCGATCATGGCCATCGGGCGTACGCTTATGTGCAAGACATCGGGAAGTTGGCGGAGCAGGAAACGACATTCAAAGAACTCTGCAATCAGGTCGGCGTACCCGATATCGTCGTCAACAACGTCGGAATACGTATCCGCACGTCACTGACTGAAGCTTCGTTATCCGATATCGTTGAGCTTATCAATGTGGACCTGATCGCGGCGGTCCAGCTGTCCCGGCTGGCGACGGCTGCCATGGTGGCAAAACATTGCAAGGGGCGCCTGATCACACTGACATCAATAGCGGGTGAATTGGCCCGGTCCGGCGATGCCATCTACCCCATCGCGAAGCAAGGGCTTAGCGGGCTGATTCGAGCGCTTGCCGTCGAATACGGCCACCACGGAATTACAAGCAACGGCATCGCGCCCGGCACCTTCGCCACCGAGAGCAATAAGGCATTGGCCAATGATCCCATCAAGGGACCTGTGGTGGTGGGGCGCAACCCGCTGGGCCGTTGGGCCCAGCCGTCGGAAATCGCCGGTGCCGCAGTCTTCCTGGCTTCTCCCGCGGCGTCGTATGTCAATGGCCATATCATCGTGGTCGACGGGGGATTCTCTGTCACGTTCTAGCCATGCCTGCCTCACGCTGCACTTTTAAAAATATAACGAGTATTCGATGAACCGTCCCATACGTATTGCGATCAATGGTTATGGTCGCATTGGTCGCTGCGTCCTGCGCGCGCTTTATGAATCGCCCATGCGGGATCGCTTCCAGATTGTCGCCATAAACGAGCCAGCCGACCTGGCCAGCATGGCTTATCTGTCGCAATTTGACTCCACGCACGGGATTTTTCCGGGCAAGGTGGAGCAGGGTGCCGACTGCCTGATCGTCAACGGCAAGGACATTTTGGTGACGCATGCGCATGCACCGGAAGACGTGCCCTGGGAAGAATTTGGAATCGACTTGCTGATCGAGTGTTCCGGTCGCTATAGTTCGCGCGCCGATATACAGCGGTTCGTCGATGCCGGCTGCCCCCGCGTGCTGGTGTCCCATCCCGGCAATAGTGCCCAGGACGTCGACCTTACTGTCGTGTACGGCATCAATCATCAGGAAATAACGGGCCGGGAGACGATCATCTCGAACGCCTCTTGCACCACGAATGCCGTGGTCCCCATTCTGGCCGCGTTGCACGAGGTTTATGGCATCAGCCATGCCTTTCTAACGACTCTGCACTCCGTCATGAACGATCAGCCCATGATCGACGGTTATCACCATGCGGATTTGCGGCGCACGCGTTCAGCCATGCAATCCATCGTGCCGGTGGCCACCGGCCTGGCGCAAGGCGTGGAACGATTGCTGCCCGCGTTGGCCGGCAAGGTGCAGGCCAAGGCCATCCGGGTGCCCATACTGAATGTGTCGGCGATCGATCTGATGGTGACATTCGAGCGCGATGTCGACGCCGGCGAACTCAATGCCTTTCTTATAGAGACCACGAATCGTCACCCGGGCTTGCTGGCCTGGTCCAATAATCCGCATGCCTCGATCGATTTCAATCACAACCCCCACTCGGCCATCATCGACGGCAGCCAGACAAGGACGAATGGCGACGGCTTCGCCAATCTATTTATCTGGTTCGATAATGAATGGGGTTTCGCCAATCGCATGCTCGATGTTGCCGCTACGTGGTCCCGGCAGTTCCTGGCGGCGGATGCCAACCGGCCCTGACGGGGGTATAGTTGACAGAAGCAAGGGCGCCGCCCTTGGGTCTTCATTGACTTGCGCAGGAGCTCCACATGACGCAGTCCCGTATCGAAACCGACTCCATGGGAGACGTTGCCGTTCCGGCAACACGATACTGGGGCGCGCAAACACAGCGTTCCATATTGAATTTCCCCATAGGCGTCGCGCGTTTCAAATGGCAGCCGCCCATGATTTCCGCGCTGGGCATACTGAAGAAGGCGGCGGCGCGGGCCAATAGTGAACTGGGTGAGCTTGCTCCCCATATTGCCGAGCTCATCGTCCGGGCCGCCGACGAGGTCATCGACGGTACGCTGGACGACGAATTCCCACTGGTGGTCTTCCAGACGGGGTCAGGCACGCAGTCGAACATGAACGCGAACGAGGTCATCGCCAATCGCGCCATCGAACTGGCTGGCGGCAACCTGGGCAGCAAGACGCCGGTGCATCCCAATGACCATGTCAATCGGGGCCAGTCATCCAACGACACCTTTCCCACCGCCATGCATATTGCCGTGGCGCGGGAACTGTCCGACAAACTGTTTCCCGCCGTCGGCCAGCTGCGCAGCACATTGGCACGCAAATCTGTTCAGTACGAACCTGTCGTCAAGACCGGGCGTACACACTTGCAGGATGCCACTCCCATTACGTTGGGGCAGGAAATCAGCGCCTGGGTCGCCCAGATCGATTTCGCGCTGGACGCCATACAGGCAACGTTGCCCGGCATCTACGACCTCGCCATCGGGGGCACCGCCGTCGGCACGGGTCTGAATGCCCATCGTCGTTTTGGCGATGTTGCCGCAGGCCACATCGCCCAGCTCACCGGCCTGCCTTTCCGCTCGGCCAACAACAAGTTCTTTGCCTTGTCGGCTCACGATGCACTGGTGAGTCTGTCGGCGGCACTGCGCACGTTGGCCGGGGCGCTGATGAAAATGGCCAACGACGTCCGTTGGCTGGCCAGCGGGCCGCGTTGCGGCATAGGCGAACTGACGCTGCCCGATAACGAGCCGGGCTCGTCCATCATGCCGGGCAAGGTCAACCCCACTCAGTGCGAGGCGCTCACGATGGTATGCGTCCAGGTTTTCGGCAACGATGCGGCTACGGCGTTCGCCGGCACGCAGGGCAACTTTCAACTGAACGTTTATAAACCTGTAATGGTGCACAATGTGTTGGAAAGCGTGGAGCTGTTAAGCGATGCCTGCCTGGCATTCGACATGAACTGCGCGGCGGGCATCGAGCCCGATCTGGACCGCATTTCAGAAAACCTGGAAAGAAACCTCATGCTGGTCACAGCCTTGAACCGGCATATTGGCTACGACAAGGCCGCCGCCATCGCCAAGAAGGCGCAGCACGACAAGACCACGCTACGCGAGGCTGCGTTGACCCTTGGGTTCGTGACCCCGCAAGAATACGATGCGTGGATCATCCCTATCGATATGACGCACCCAGGCTAAGACCCGACATGAAAGCCGACGCCGCCCGTGTGACCCTGCAACGCGCCTATGACGCTCCCGCGTCGGGCGGCGATTGCTACCGCGTCCTGGTGGATCGGCTGTGGCCACGCGGGCTTTCGAAGAAAGATCTGCCCATCAACGAATGGAATAAAGATCTCGCGCCCACCCCGGCGCTGCGCAAGTGGTTCGGACATAAGGCCGAAAACTGGGAGCAATTCCGCACGCAGTATCAGGCCGAATTGCGCGAGCATGAACAACAAAGGCGCATGAAGCAACTTATCGAACGGGCAGGCGCCAAGCCCATCGCTTTGGTATACGGTGCCAAAGACACCGAGCATAAT
>CAZONP010000012.1:0-15651 GCA_964581155.1 uncultured Candidimonas sp.
ATACCGGCCTGTCACGCCGGGGGTCGCGGGTTCGAGTCCCGTCCGCTCCGCCAAATAATTCAGCAAATCAAGCACTTACATCATGTAGGTGCTTTTTTTTGTCCCGACTCATATTCCAAAGTCGAGGTTTCTGTTCCAAAGTTTGGACTACCCGACTCTCGGACTGGCTGGAAAGCCACGCCACGACTAGCCTTCCGAGCAGGCCAAGTTACTCGGACCTAACAGCGCACAGACGAACAACGCAGATCTTGCAGCGAATCTGATGTTGAACCGCCCCAAAAAAGGTCCACACCCAAAGAATGAGCAATCCAACATGATGATTACCGTCTACGGCATAAAGAACTGCGACACGATGAAGAAGGCCTTCACGTGGCTTGGTGTGCAGGGCGTTGATTTCACATTCCACGATTATCGCGTCGCGGGCATCACCCGCGCCGAAGTCGAGGCGTGGGTTGCCGAAGTAGGGTTCGACAAGGTGCTGAACAAGGCAAGCAAGACGTTCCGTGCCCTGCCTGAAGCGGCACGCGACGGTCTGGATGAAGCCAGAGCTATCAACCTGATGGTCGCAGAGCCGACGATGATCAAGCGCCCGGTGCTGACGACGCCGCACGGCATTGAAGTCGGTTTCAAGCCCGAGCGCTACGCAACGATTTTCGGGCTTTGAGCGCGGCGGCGAACTATTTTGACTATCTCGTCGGGGCGCTTGTCGCAGCGGGCCAGGGTGTCAGAGAAATCCGAAAAGTTTCGCGTGTCTGATCTGATGCGTGGAAAAGCCGTGCGTGCCCGCGTAATCACCCTACCCCGGCTTAGCGCATCATTTGTCTTTTATGCCCATGTCCGGCCGGTCCGGTCGTCAACGGCTTTACCGGCGCATCGATGCGCATGGATTCCTGTTTGCCGGCCGCGTCCTCGAAAATAAGGGTAATGGGAACGACGTCCCCTTCCTTCACCTGTTGTCGCAATTGAATCAACATAATGTGATAACCGCCGGGCTTTAGTTCTACGGCGCTTCCCGAGGGCAGCGCTATGTCGGAAATCTGCCGCATTTTCATGACATCGTTCTGCACCGCCATTTCATGGATTTCCACGATGTTGGCTACGGGCGATTCAGCCCGCACCAGCTTGGCGTCCTTTTCGGCGGTCAAACGCATGAATGCTCCGGTCGCTTGCTGCTGCGCCACCGTGGCCCGCACCCATGGGGCTTCAACGGTTACTTGAGCGTTGACGGTGGATACGGCCATGACGGCCAATGCGGCGGCGCTCATGGCGCGGGGTATGAATTTCATGATCAATCCTTAAAAATAATGCATACAGAATGGCTGGCAGCCGGCGTGCTCAAGTCAGCGCAAGAACATGGCGTATGTCGTCTGCACATTCCTGGGCACTAAGCGCGTGCCCCAATGCCAGACGCAGCTTGCCTTCCGCGTCGAATACAAAACTTACGGTCGTGTGGTCCATGGTGTAAGAGCCGCCGGTTGGTACTTTCTGATAGAAAACCTTGAACTCGACCGCAGTTTGACGAGTGGTCGCCATGTCGCCATAGAGACCGAGAAATGCGGGATCGAACGCGCTTACGTATTGCTTCAACACTTCCGGTGCATCCCGCTCGGGGTCGATCGTGATGAAAATGACCTGGAATGCATCAGCGTCGGCGCCAAGCAGGCGCTTGATCTCTGTTGCGCGGAATAAGGCTGTGGGGCAGATGTCGGGGCACTGAGTAAAGCCGAAGAACACCATAACGGCCTTGCCACGAAAATCAGCCAGGCTGCGTTCTTTGCCGTCAGGATCAGTAAGGCGGAAATCCCGCCCAAAATCGGATCCGCTAAGATCGGCGCCGTTTAGCTCTGCACTGCTGCTGTCCGCGAACGCGCTGGTTTTATCGCACCCGGCGAGTGCGAGGGATAAGGCGCCGATTCCCGCAAGAAACAGGCGTCGAGATGGCAGAATGATCATTGGGCTCTCCTTGGTAACCCAAATGTAGCTGCCTTCCCGGTGCCGCCAATTGACGAGTATCAACGTACTTAACTAAACAGCAAAGTTGACGAAAGGCCAGGAACTGCATTGCGAAGTGCCAAGGCGTAGCCACACAAAGAAAAGCACGGGCTGACCGCTGCCACATTTTGTTTCCATTTTCCGCAAAGGCAAGGGATCACGGCCGAGGAAGCCAGTATCCAGAAGATACGACCAACTTCGTTCAGGTTCTTCCAACGGCATCGGTTGATAATCCAGTTACTAAATGCAACCAGTTGCCGGCCCGCAGCGTGCCGCCTACGATGGCAGGCCTATCTAACGAATTTCTGGGAAATCATGGTAGCCATACAAACCGGCACGCAGGCGTCAAGCCCGCCCCCAACCGCCGTACGTCACACGTGGCGCGTGCAGTCGATCATCGACCTCTACGAACTGCCCTTCCTCGACCTGTTATTCCGTGCGCAAACCGTGCATCGTCAACACCACGCCCCCAATGCGGTGCAGCTTTCCAGCCTGCTCTCGATAAAGACTGGAGGCTGCCCGGAAGACTGCTCTTACTGCCCGCAGTCGGCCCGCTATGAGACGCCGGTCGAACAGGAAGCCCTCATGCCGGTGGCCGACGTGCTGCGTGCCGCCAAGGAAGCAAAGGACGGGGGAGCGCAGCGCTTCTGCATGGGCGCCGCCTGGCGCTCGCCCACCGCGCGCCAGCTCGATAACGTAATCCACATGATTGAAGGCGTTAAATCACTGGGCCTGGAAACGTGCGTGACACTTGGCATGCTCAAGGATGGGCAAGCCCAGCGCCTGCAGGAGGCCGGTCTGGATTATTACAATCACAACCTGGATACCTCGCCCGAATTCTACGGCAGCATCATCTCGACACGAACGTATCAAGACCGGCTGGACACGCTCGACCGTGTACGAGAGGCAGGCATTAATGTATGCTGCGGCGGCATAATCGGTCTTGGAGAATCGCGCAGCGAGCGTGCCGGCCTTATCGCCCAGCTTGCCGGCATGGATCCCTACCCTGAGTCCGTGCCCATCAATAACCTGGTTCAGGTGCCCGGCACGCCTTTGGCGGATACCCCGGCCGTTGACCTATTTGAGTTTGTCCGGACGGTGGCTATTGCGCGTATCACTATGCCGCGCGCGGTGGTCCGCCTGTCGGCCGGCCGCGAGGAGATGAGCGATGAAATGCAAGCCTTGTGCTTTCTTGCCGGTGCAAACTCCATCTTCTATGGCGAAAAGCTTCTTACCACCGGAAACCCCCGTCTGTTGCAGGATAGGGCCTTGTTCGAGCGCCTGGGACTGAACCCCAGCCAGCGTTCCGTCGTTTCCACCTACGCTCCGGAAGACACATGTACACCCTGATCATCAGCATTACCTGCAGCGTTGCCGTATCTGTCCTGCTGAAGATAGCTCGCGCCAGAAACATTCAGGTCGAGCAGGCCATCGCCGTCAATTACGTGGTCGCCGCAGTGCTCTGCATGCTGGTCTTACGCCCCACCCCTGCCTCTCTGTTGAGTCCCAGCACGCCATGGTGGGTATTGATCGCACTTGGCATCCTCCTGCCGACCATCTTCCTGGCCATGGCGGGCGCCGTGCGCCATGCGGGCATCGTCCTAAGCGACACGGCTCAGCGCCTGTCGCTATTCATCCCGCTGATCGCGGCCTTCGTGTTGTTCGGCGAAAGCCTGTCGGGCAGCAAACTGGCGGGCATTGCCGTGGCACTCGTCGCACTGGCCTGCTTGTTGGCCAGGACAAGGCAGGCAGGCGGTTCGGGCGAAACACGTGTCGCCGCCCTGTTGCTACTTGCCGTCTGGGTCGGCTACGGAACAATAGATGTGCTCTTCAAGCAAATGGCGAAAAGCGGCGCGGCATTTTCCAGCAGCTTGCTCGTTGCCTTCGCATTGGCCGGGGTGCTGATCTTCCTGTACCTGATCGTCAAGCGCAGCGTGTGGACGCGGCGCAATGTCGTGGCGGGCGTTGCACTGGGGTTGCTGAACTTCGGCAACATCTACTTCTACATTCGCGCCCATCAGGAGTTTCCCGAGAACCCTACGCTGGTGTTCTCGGCGATGAATATAGGCGTAATTTCGGCCGGCACCCTGGTCGGGGCGGGCTTTTTCAAAGAACGCCTCTCATGGATCAACGTGGCCGGTATCGCGCTCGCCGTGAGTGCAATCGTTATCCTGGTTCCGCGCTAACCGGTTTGTCCGAAACGTCGCTTTCGACGTCAACGCGCGGATCCAGTGCCGCGACTACATTGGAGCTTTGCAAGCTGTCGGACATCGGTACGAAATGGGTGGGAGCGTCTTCACTGAGGTTCTCGCCCGTTACTTTCTGCGGCCGTACAAAAACCACCAATATGGCTGCACATACCGAAACGAATACGAAGTACATGCTGGCAGTCAGCTCACGCATCAGCAAGCCCACGATCAGAGGGCCCACGCATGCGCCCAGCCCGTACACCATATATAGGATGGCGCTCAGACCAACACGCCGGTCCGGATCGACGTTGTCATTCGCGAATGCCGCTCCCAGCGGGTAAAGAGTGAACTGCAGAATGCCGAAAATGCACGAGAAAACCAGCAAGGCCCAATAGGGAAACGTCCACCAGCCCCAGAGGGGAATGGCAACTAGCGCCAGGATGACGGCGTTCACCCGTATCAGGCCCACACGGTTGATACGATCGGCAAGCCAGCCCAGCGGCCACTGGAAAACCAGGCCTGAAGCCACTGCCGCCGCCAGGAATATGGCGACCTGATCGCTGCTTAGCCCGGCGTGCGATGCATACACCGGTGCAAGTCCATAAAAAGCGCCCGTGATCGTGCCGGCCACGAACAACACAGTCAGCGACAGGGGCACGCGCGCAAGATAGTACTTGGCATAAATGGGGACAGGCACCTGAAGCGCGGGGTGGAGCCGGCCAGTAAGCGCCACGGGAATCAGGCACAACGCGGAACACATGGCGACGAAGATCAGCGGCTCGTAGTTCAGCCTTGGAAACAACGTAAGGGCCAGCTGACCCAAGACCGTGCCCAGGCTGGAGAACACCATATAGAAGGCAAACACGCGCCCCCGCAAGTGATTCTCGGTTTGTTCATTCAGCCAGCTTTCAAGCACAATGAATTGCGTCACCATGGCAACGCCGGCAATGAAGCGAAACCCCAGCCAGACCCACAGATTGTCAATGAGCACCTGCGCCAGGACCGTCACGGTGACGATTGCGGCGCTGGCCACATAGGCCCGGATGTGACCGACTTGTATGATGAGCTTGTGGCCCCGTCGCGCGCCGAAGACCAAGCCAAGGTAGTACACGGCAATGACCGCGCCCACCCAGACTTCCGACACGGACTCCGCCGTCAGGCGCAAGCCCATGTAAGTATTGAAAAGCCCCGATCCAATCAACAGCAGCAATGTTGCTAAATAAAGAGACGAGAATGCTGCGACCATCTTCACCATTGAAATACGGGGCTCCGGGTAAAACTATGAGCTGCGGCTAACCGAGCTGGCCTAGCAGTGTTTGGGCATCGCTGGTTTCCAGCTTGCCACTGTTTTCGATATTAAGCTGCGTGACGACACCGTCGTCCAGCAAGGCCGAGAAACGCTGCGATCTTACACCGAGTCCGCGCGCGGTCAGGTCGAACTCCAGACCCAATTTTCGGACCCAATCGCCGTTACCGTCCGCAAGCATGCGCACGCGCCCGTCCACTTTCTGGTCACGGCCCCACGCGCCCATGACAAAAGGGTCATTGACGGCTACGCACCAGATTTCGTCCACGCCCTTTTCCTTAAGCTTGTCATGCGACTCGACGTAGCCAGGCAGATGCTGCGCGGAGCATGTGGGGGTAAAGGCACCCGGCACGGCGAAAACTGCAATCTTCTTTCCTTTGACCATATCGGCGACATTAAACGTATTGGGGCCGACGGCACATGTTTCTGTGGCGGTTTCAACGAACTCGCTTAGCGTGCCATCCGGCACGCGTTCTCCAACCTGTATGGACATTGCCTGACTCCTGGTTATCGTTAGATATGAAACGGCGCCATTACGGCGCCGCAGCCACCGTAATAATACGACGGCTGCACGGCCGCGCGCCCATGAATACGTAGGTTGATACATATGCATACCAATCATCGCGCCCCAGATCGCGGACCGCGATTCCGTATATCATAAGACTATCAGTACGGGCCTCTCCACGGGCTGAACGCCTGGGGAACCCACCGTCAAACAACTTTCAGGTCTTACGCAATGAATTCCAATCCCGCCAATGAACCCGTCTTGAGCCATCTGGACGAGTCCGGCCAAATCCGCATGGTCGATGTCAGCAATAAAGCAACATCGCAGCGCACCGCCATTGCCGAGGGTCGCGTCCGTATGAGCGCCACCGCATATCGGTTGCTGTCGGCCCAGGACAACGCCAAGGGCGAGGTCCTGAATACGGCGCGAGTGGCAGGGGTGTTGGGGGCCAAGCGGTGCGCCGACCTCATTCCCTTGTGCCATAGCCTGCCGCTAAGCTTTGCCGGGATTGAATTCTTTCCAGACGACGCAAGCTGCTCCATTGCCGTTCGCGCAACCTGCCGCACCGACTACAAGACAGGCGTCGAAATGGAAGCCATGACGGCATGCAGCATTGCCGCACTGACGATATACGACATGTGCAAGGCGGCCGACAAAGGCATCGTTCTTGAACACATACGCCTCATCTACAAGTCGGGCGGCAAAAGCGGCGAGTGGCGCAATGATTAAGGTTCTGTATTTCGCGCATGTCGCCGAGCTGACCCAGCGGCGCGAAGAGCAATGGGAACTGGCCGACCCCATCTCCGGTTCAAGCTGGCTGGAGGCGCTGGGATCACGCTATCCACAACTGGCGCCGGTGTCGCGCCTGAAGCTGGCGGTGAATCAATACCACGTCGGCCACGACAGCCTTATTCGCCCCGGCGACGAAGTTGCCGTTTTCGAACCCGTCACCGGAGGCTGATCATGGTGCTTGTTCAGGAAGCCGACTTCAATGCGGCAGCGCTTGTGGACCAATTACGCGACACCACAGCGGGCAAGGCGGGAGCCATTGTCACCTTCACCGGCTACGTGCGCGACTATGCCGAAAATTCCGCCACCCACACGCTATTCCTGGAGCACTATCCAGGCATGTGCGAACGTGAAATCGAAACACTTTGCGCCACCGCCAAGTCCCGCTGGGACGTCCTGGATTGCCTTGTGGTTCACCGGGTGGGCGAGCTTCACCTGAAAGACCAAATCGTTTTCATAGCCGTTGCCAGCGCACACCGGGGCGATGCCTTCGCCGCCGCCCAATATATTATTGATGCATTGAAAACGCGGGCGCCCTTCTGGAAGCGCGAGACCCTGGCCGACGGCAAGCAGTTCTGGGTTCAACAGAAAGACGCCGACGCACGACAGACGTCAACATGGGAATCACCTTCACAAGAGCAAAATCAATCATGAGCAAAGCCAATACCAGCCGCCCCCCCGTTTCGCTTGCCTGCGCAATACTCACCATATCCGATACCCGCACACCGGAAAACGATACGTCGGGCGATTACCTGGCCGCCAGCCTGGCGGCCGCCGGCCATCGGTGCGAGCAACGTGCCATCAGCAAAGGCAATCTTTACCAGGTGCGCAAGCAGATCAGCGATTGGATCGCCGATGACGCCATTCAGGTCATTTTTACCAATGGCGGTACCGGCTTCACGCACCAGAAGGCAACGGCCGCAGCCATTACACCGCTGCTCGATGTTGTGGTTCCAGGTTTTGGCGAGCTGTTTCGCCACCTTTCGTATATAGACATTGGCACGTCGTCGTTGCAGTCCGATGCCTTCGCCGGCTCGGCCAACAACACCCTGGTCTTTTGCGTGCCGGGTTCCCCGAATGCCTGCAAAACCGCGTGGGACGGCATCATCCGGGAACAACTGGACAGCACCCACCGGCCATGCAACTTCGGGTCCCATTTCCATGCTTGATTTTGATACCGCCCAGTCCAGGCTTGCGACCGCTGGCACGCCACCCGCCATTACGGAAACCTGCGCGCTATACCAGGCGCGTGGCCGCGTGCTGGCGCAGACGCTGTTCGCCACGGTAGACATGCCGCCTGCGGACAATAGCGCCATGGACGGCTACGCCATTCGCCATGCGGACTACGCAACCGGTAAACGACTCCCGGTGCAGCAGCGTTGCTTTGCGGGCGACGTTCCACAAGCGCTGCAGCCGGGCAATGCCATCCGCCTGTTCACGGGCAGCCTAATCCCGGAAGGCGCCGACACGGTGATCATGCAGGAAGACGGCGACGAAACCGACAATGAGTTTGAAGTCAAGCGGCCGCCTGAGTTTGGCAGCCATGTACGGCTTCAAGGTGAAGACACGCGCCTGGGCGAACAGCTCCTGGCAAAAGGCACCCTCATACGCGCAGCCGAGATGGCATTGCTGGCCTCCCAGGGCTATGCCGAGGTGACCGTGTATGCCCGCCTCAACATCGGCATCCTGACTACGGGCGACGAACTCGTCACGCCGGGGCAGCCGCGCGGACGCGAACAAATCTTCAACTCCAACGGCCCCATGCTGGCCGGCTTGGTGGAAAACATGGGTGCCAATGTCACCCATGTGTTGCATGCGCTGGACACCCCCGAATCGTTGCAGGCGGCCTTTGCAACTCTTTTGCGCGACTGTGACCTGGTGCTGACCGTTGGCGGCGTTTCCGTCGGTGAAAAAGACTTGGTGAAGCCAACCATTGAAAGCCTGGGGGGCACGCTGGACCTGTGGCGCGTCTGCATGAAGCCGGGCAAGCCCGTAGCGCTGGCGCATGCCAATAACAAACCCATTGTCTGCCTGCCCGGCAACCCGGTCAGCGCCTATGCCGTCTTCGCTGTCCTGGTGTCCCCGCTGGTCCGCACGATGCAGGGCCGTGGTCAAATCATGCCTTCCCCCCAGTACGCCCGATTGGCGGCCGGCCGCAAGTTTCACGAAAAGCGGGAAGAATTTCTTCGGGTAAAGGCCGAATCCGGCGCCGACGGCATCCGCCACCTCACGCCCTACGCGCAACAAGGTTCCGGGATCATCAGTTCCTTGCCGTGGGCCGACGGCTTCGCCCGGATCCCGGCCAACACGGTGGTCGACGACGGCGCTATCGTTCCCTACTACGACTTATTGCATTGGCTGGCCTGACCCTGCGCCACGTCCAGATCCTGGGGCGTATTGACGTTGAAAAAGCGTGTGGGGTCGGCCTGGAAATCGACGACTACCGCTGCATTGCGCTCCATCCAGTCCATGACTCGTCTTTCGCCCGCCCGCAGGTAATTGCGCAGGCTTGGCGCATGACGCGCGTGAATGAGCGCGCACAGTGGCTGCGCCTGCGCTGCGCGGGCATACGCCAAGCCTGTGCCGTCAAGCATTGCGGCATTCAGAAGGCATGACCCCAGGTCTTGCGGCACACCGGTCACGTCGACCGGAACCACAAGCAGCCAGGGTGTGGTCATTTTCGCCAGGGCGGCCGAAATCCCGGCCAATGGGCCCATGTCGACGCCCAGTTCCGCATCGTCTGTAACGACCCGACCGTAAGTTGCATAAATGTCCAAGTGCCGGTTGGCGCTGATCAGGACCTCACCAACCTGTGGTGCCAATTGGCGCAGCGCATGCGCGACGAGCGGCTGACCGTACAGTTCGACGAGGCCTTTTTCGACAGGTTCGCCTGGCCTGCCGGATTGCAGTCCCTGCATGCGGCGACCTTGGCCGCCCGCCAGGATGAGTCCGCTGATTTGCACTTGGGGTTCAACCGCCGATGTAGCTCATTTCGATTTTTTGACGTTGCACCGTTTCGTGACCGCGCAGTTCGGAATAGCGGTCGGTGCGCTGTTGCCAAATGCCGCCGATATGATCGGCGAGCGCCTGGTCGTCCGCGCCACTACGCACCAGGCTGCGCACGTCGTAGCCTTGGGATGCGAAGAGGCACAGGAACAACTTGCCCTCCGGGGACAGCCTGGCCCGGGTGCAGTCGCCGCAAAACGGCTGCGACACGCTGGTGATGACGCCAATTTCCCCGCCGCCGTCGGCATACTGCCAGCGCGTGGCGACTTCGCCGCGATACCCTGCGGCAACCGTTGCGAGCGGAAATTCAGTGGCTATGCGTTGCCGAATTTCGGCGCCTGTAAGAACTTCCTGCAGATTCCAGCCATTCGTGCTGCCGACGTCCATGAATTCGATGAAGCGCAGGATATGGCCCGTATGGCGGAACTGGCGAGCCATGGGAAGAATCTGGCTGTCGTTCAGTCCTTTGCGCACCACCATATTGACCTTGACGGGCGATAGACCGACGCGTGCTGCGGCGTCGATGCCCTGCAACACAGTGGCAACGCTGACGCGGCTGTCGCTCATGCGTTCAAACATGCTGTCGTCCAGGGCGTCGAGGCTGACCGTCACGCGGGACAAGCCGGCGTCCTTCAGGGACTGCGCCTTGCGTTCAAGCAGGGTGCCATTGGTCGTGAGCGTAACGTCAACCGGCTGGCCCTCGGGGGTGGTTAGCCGCGCCAGCATTTCCACCAGGCTTTCTATGTTCTTGCGCAGCAAGGGTTCGCCACCGGTCAGGCGTATTTTTTTCACACCCAGGCCAACCGCCACATTGGCGACCCGGGTGATTTCCTCGAAACTGAGCAAAGACGCGTGCGGCATGAACTGATAGTCGCTGCCGAAAACTTCGCGAGGCATGCAATACGTGCACCGGAAGTTGCAGCGATCAGTAACCGAGATGCGCAGGTCTCGAAGGGGGCGATGCAGCCCATCGCGAATAGGAATGTTCATGGCTACATGATACCCTGCCCCACGAATCTTGCCCTGCGGGAATTAGTCGCTTTCGCGCACGCGATAAACCAGAACGGCCGTCTTTGCCAGACCCAATACCTTGACGGTAACGCTACCGAGCAACAGGCGCGACAAGCCGCTGCGGCCGTGGCTGCCGATGAAGATAAGGTCGCAACCCTCTTCTTCGGCCGCCTGCACCAGGCCGTCGGCCACATTGAAGTTGGAAACCGCTTTCCCGGTGGCTTTCACCCCTGCCGTCTCGGCGCGATCCAATACCAGCTTCAAGTACTTCTGGGCCTGCTCCTGTGCCGTTTTATCGTAGTCTTCGTCGGTTATGGCGTACGCTGCCGCCATGCCGTCGAAGCCCACCGTGGCGGCAAATGGCTGGGTGACATACAACGCCACGACTTCCGCACCGATTTCACGAGCGAAGCACACGCCCTTGTTGGCGGCCTGGGCCGACAAAGCCGAACCATCGGTGGGAATAAGTATTTTTTTGAACATGGGTGGTGCTCCTTCGTTATAAGACAATTAAAAGCTTAACCGCAAGCTACCATAAAAGCAGTCGGGGCAAACACCCGGAATTGAGTTAAGTCAAAGACGCTGGGCGGCGGCGAACAAGTGTGTGCAGCGCGTACCGCTGCGGCAATAGGCCAGCACAGGCGCGGGCAGCTCTGTCAACAGCTGGGCGAAACGCTCCACGTCGTCGGGCGTCATGGCACCGCTGACGACTGGCTGGTATTCGACGACGAGTCCCGCCGCGCGGGCGGCGGCAATCACGTCGGCCGAGCTAGGCTGATCCGGCCCCCCCTCGAAATCGGGGCGATTGATGATCACGCTCTTGTAGCCTGCTTCGGCCACCGCCTGCATATCCTCGGCCGCCAACTGCGGCGCCACCGCAAAGTCGTTGCTGATACGATTGATAGGTACAGACATATGTATCTCCCAGTGTATATACTCGTGAACGTTCAAAGAAGGAAAATAGCATGCCCAGCCACATCGTGGTTCGCGACGCCATGCCGGAAGACATGGTTAGCGTGCAACTCATTTATGCCCAACATGTTCTGCATGGCACGGCGACGTTTGAAGAAGTGCCTCCCACCGCTAAAGAAATGCTGGCCCGACGGGCTGTCGTGCTGGACTTGGACTTGCCATACCTAGTGGCTGAAATAGACGGCACAGTGGCCGGGTACTGCTACGCCTCGTTGTATCGCCCACGCGTCGCGTATCGGTACACCATCGAGGACTCCATCTATATTGCTCCTCAGCACTACGGCCACGGCGTCGGAAAAGCGCTGTTGTCGGCGCTCATCGAGCGCTGCGAAGCCGGCCCATGGCGGCAGATGATCGCCGTCATTGCCGGCAACCAGAACGCGGCCTCGATAGGCCTGCACCGCAGCCTTGGGTTCAAGCATGCAGGCACGCAAATGGCAACGGGTTACAAATTCAACCAGTGGATAGATGTTGTCTTCATGCAGCGCCACTTAAGCGAAGGCAGCAGCACCCCGCCACGGGCTTAGACCAGCGCAATGCCACAATGTTGCAGCAGTTCGGACATCAAGGGGCCCGAGAGGACCTGGTATTCGGCGTGGCGTTGCGCGCCAAGGCTGACGTCCGTCGTCCCGTTGGAGGCGGGGTGGCACATGATCAAATCGCCTTCGGCCGCATTGCCCAGCCATGCGCGTAACAGGGTGGCATAGCCGTCGACGCCTCCTTGGAAGTCATACACCCCCAGAAAACGGCGATTCATGCAGTAACCGGCGGCATGCGCCGCGCGCGCCAAGGCACGCGACCCCAGGCGATCAACGACAGCGGCCTTAAGACGCAGGCGCGCAGGTAAGCCCGCCATGGAGCCAACGCGCGTGCTGCGCAACCACGGCCGCTGCTCACCGTAGCGGCGATCCAGCTCTTCAAGCAAAGCGGTGCGTATCTGTGGAAACTGATGCACATGCTGGTGGCCGTCGATGAAGTCGGGAGCACGGCCCATGCCGGCTTCGAACAGGTCGATCTGATGAACGATTTGGCTGCGTACCTTGCACATGTCCAGGCGGCGAGACCACGCCGCCAGGATAAGCGTCGGCAACGGGTAGTAAAGCCCGTTGGCGCCCAAGGATTCGGTGAAGTTCAGGTGCAAGCCCGCTTGAAAGCCGATGCCGGCGGCGCAGGTGACCTGCAAGGACTTTGCGCTGGCAGCGAACGCCGGACCCTGCGCGAGGCAACTCGTGGCGCTCAGGCGCCCCATGCCGGCCAGTTCGAGAATTCCTGCGTCAATAGCGCCGCTCATGCCGAAATCGTCGGCACAGATCATAATGCGCGTTGTGTTACCTTCGACCAAGCACCCTCCGGAATAAAAAATAAATGCAAAAACTCGCACGCCAGGTTGTCTGGTTTATTGTCGTTGGCTGTGTCGCCGCCGCCACACATTGGCTGGCGGTGGTGGCGCTGGTTTCCACGCTACGCCTGGACCCGTTGGTCGCCAATCTGGCTGGGTGGCTGGTAGCGTTCGGAGTTTCGTTCACAGGGCACTACCAATTGACATTCAAATTTCAACGGGCTCCGATGGCCGTGGCTGCCCGCCGCTTTTTCGTTGTGTCGGCGGCGGGGTTCGGTGCGAATCAAATAGCCTATGCCTGGCTACTGCACGCCACCACGCTGCGTTACGACTACCTGCTTGCCCTCATCCTGATTGGCATTGCCGGCATGACCTTCATTCTGGGTCGCGTATGGGCGTTCCGTCATACGCCGTGACCGTAGCGGGCGCCAACGGCGCAAGACCATTACCGACCTGACGGCGCAACAAGTACACCGGCCGATTTTTGACCTCGCCAAAAATCCGGCCTATGTATTCGCCAACTATCCCAACCGAAATAAGCTGCACACCGGCGAAGAACAGCACGACCGTGATCAGCGTAGTCCAGCCCTGGACTGGATCGCCATAGAGCAAATGCGAAATGATAATGATCAGGCCATACAGAAAAGACATCATGGAAATGCCGATTCCAAACAAGGTGAGCAAGCGCAGCGGCCAAGTAGTGAACGACGTGATGCCGTCGACGGCAAAATGAAAGAGGCGCAGGGGGCGGAAGGTGGTCTTGCCGAACAGGCGCTCGGGCGGCGAATACATTAGCGGTTCGGAGCGGAAGCCAACCCAGGCAAACAGCCCTTTCATGAAACGGTTCCGTTCTGGCAGCAGCAGTAAGGCGTCGACCACGGCGCGGTCCATCAGGCGGAAGTCGCCCGCGTTCTCGGGCACCTGCAAACCGCTGGAGGTACGCATAAGTCTATAAAAGACGCGAGTTCCCAAGCGTTTGAATGCCGACTCATCGTGCCGCGTGGAACGAACGGCGTATACCATTTCCACGCCTTCCCGCCAGCGTGCAAGCATTTCGGGAATAAGCGCGGGCGGATGCTGCAGGTCGGCGTCCATGCAAATGACGACGCTGCCGCCGGCAGCTTCCAGTCCGGCGGTCAGGGCCGCCTCTTTGCCGAAATTTCGGGAAAGCTGAAGGTAGACGATATTCGGGTCCTGTGCCGCCCAGCGCTGCATGGTGGCGGGCGTGCCGTCGGTGCTGCCATCGTCGACCACTATGATCTCGTACGCCACCGTCAGCGACTTGAGCACTGTCGTCAGGCACGGCAATAAAACGTTCAAGTTGGCGTCTTCGTTCAGACAAGGAATAACGCAAGTCAGTGAGGTAAGGGGCGACACGGTTTTGGACATCGGCTATTGGCGTATGGCAGGCGGGGCCGCTTCAGGCCTGAAGCGGATCATGTGTCAATGTACAACATTTCATTTCCAGTCGCTCGTGGATGAGGCGTGTAGGGGCTGCTCAATTGACGCCACGGCTATAATTTCATAAGATCACTTTCAAATGAATCTTTACGAACCGACTATGGAACGCTCCGAACTTTGCACTCCGGCTGAGATCTCCACTTTGGTCTACGGCTTTTACGACCGCGTACGGGCCGACCCTCTGCTCGGTCCGGTATTCAACACCCATATCAGCGATTGGGATACCCACCTGGAAATCATGGTCCGCTTCTGGTCGTCGCTGCTGCTTGGGGCCGGCTCGTACAGCGGAACGCCCATGCCCCGCCACATTGCCCTGCCCGGCCTCAATGCCGGCATGTTCACACATTGGCTGGCCTTGTTCCACGAGACAGCCAACGAACTGCCCAACCGGGCATTTGCTCGCCGCGCCGAGGAGTGCGCGTCGCGCATAGCCCGCAGCCTTTGGTACGGATATCAACTCAACAACCAACCTGAACGCATGCCGTCGGAGCTGAAACATGGCTAATTCACTACACATCCAAGACGGCAAGGCGCCGCCCGCCGGTCCTGATATGACCGCCTTCCTGAGCTTGGGGTTCCGGCCTCTATATATCGCAGGTTGCGCATGGGCGCTCGTTTCGATTGCCTTGTGGATATTCTTTCCGCAGTTCATTGGTCAGCCGCTGGCCGCAGTCGCGTGGCACGCCCACGAAATGCTCTGGGGTTTCATTGCCACCATTGCGGTGGGCTTTCTTCTGACAGCCAGCGCTACCTGGACGGGATTCAATCCGCTCAAAGGCCGCGCCCTAGCCCTGGTTTGCCTGCTTTGGGTCGTGGCACGCATTGGCTACTTGGTCGACGGTCAAGTAGCCTTCTGCGTGGCGGCCATTGCCGAATCGGGTTTTTTCGGCATTAGCGCTGTATGCCTGATGCGCGTCATGGTCAAGGGCAAGAGCCGCCGCAACTATGGACTTCCGCTGCTGGTCTTGGGCTTGGGCGTCGCCAATGCCTTGTATCTGGCGGCCGCCTTGCAGGGCGATTATGTCTTGCTCATGCGCCGCTTCGACCTTGGCCTGATCTGCATGGCTATCATCGCCCTGCT
>CAZONP010000012.1:15751-24190 GCA_964581155.1 uncultured Candidimonas sp.
TGCTCATGCGCCGCTTCGACCTTGGCCTGATCTGCATGGCTATCATCGCCCTGCTTATCGGCAGACGCGTCATCCCCTTCTTCGCCATGCGCATGGTGCCAGGCCTGCAGCTGCCCATGCAAGTTCGCACCGGCCATATCCAGTTGGCGCTCAGTGCCGGCGCCATCGTGCTTGGCATCGTCGGCGTGCCCATGCTTATGGCATTGGCGCTGGCACTGGTCGGACTGCTTAGCCTGTGGCAGACGGCATGCTGGAAACCGATGGCGGTATTGCACAAGCCCATGCTTTGGATACTCTACCTGGGCTACGCGCTAATGGGAGTCGGCTTGTTGTTTGCCGCCATCCATGTCGGTGGATATGGCACCGGCGTACTGGCCCGGTCCGCTACCCACGTTCATATCATCGGCATGGGGGGCTTCGCCGTCCTGATCATCGGCATGGTTACACGCACGGCCCTGGGCCATCTTGGGCGTCCGCTCGCCATGAGTCCGGATATTCTGGCGAGCTACCTGCTTATGGTCGCCGCTGTCGTGCTGCGCCTGGCCGCCCTGTGGCCGTCGGCAGCCAGCGGGTGGCAGTTGCAGGCCGCCGCACTCTGCTGGATCGCGGCCATGGCGGTCTACCTGTGGCGCTTTGCGCCGCTGCTGATACGACCGCGCTATAGCGCGCCGCCAACGCCCACCGCCAATGCCCCGGTTGCCGGCACCACGCTCAAAGCCAAGTCATCATGATGGCAAGCGTACCGACAGGGATACCAACATGCGCCTGACGACCATGACCGATTACGCCATGCGCCTGCTGATGTACGTTGGCAGGCATCCTGATCGCCTCTGCACGATTTCCGAGATTGCGCAGGCGTATCAGGTGTCGGAGCCGCACCTCATGAAGATTACGCACAGGTTGGCGCAGCGAGGCTGGATAGAAACAGTGCGCGGCAAGAATGGCGGCATGCGCCTGGGCCATGCGCCCGACCAAATATCCCTGGGGGCGGTGGTGCGCGACACGGAAAACGACATGGATCTGGTCGAGTGCTTCACCACCGGCGGCAGTTGCACATTAAGAGGTCAATGCGGGCTGACGGGCATTGTAAGTGGTGCGCTGCAAAAATTCCTGGCGCATTTGGACCAATTTACCCTGGCCGACATTCTTGAGCCTGCGGGTGATCGTCAGGAGGGGCCTGCACTTGGCCCGGGCGAACACGCCGTTACCCTAGTCAGGCAACCAACGCAGCCCGTCCGCCACTAACGGTCAAAGTGGCCCAGCATCTTGATCAGCATGGGCCGGACCGACCGCAATTCATCCAAATGGGCAGTCGATAATTCAGCCAGCTTGACTTCTGCCAGCGGCGTCAAGGCGACCAGGACGCGCCGGCCGTCGTCGGGGTCCCGGATCCGGCGCACGAGATCCATGCGCACGAGGCGATTGATAAGTTCGACCGCGCTGTGGTGGCGAATGAGCAAGTGCTCGGCCACGGCGCCCACGCTGGGCGCCGACACAATACCCAGGGCCTTGATGATGAGCAAGGCCTGATGCTGCTGCGGCATCAGGCCTTGCGTTGCGGCGGCCGCCTCGCTAAACGCCATGAACCGGCGCAACGCAAGCCTGAACATGGCCAGCGCTTGATAGTCGGCGGTGGTTGGAACGTCGGTTGCAGTCTTGATAGCGTTTTTATATGACGTCATGCAGTTCCCTGGATATAGATCAGACGATGTCGCACCGCACGGTTATGGGATGCGAACGCAGCACCGAAAGTACGGTATCGTCAACCTTGCCTTCGACGTCGGAGATGACGTAGCCGATGGGCCCGCGCGTTTGCAATTGCTGGCTGACGATATTCAGGCCATGTTCGGCCATCATGCTGCTTAAGCTGCCCATGGCACCGGGAAGATTGCGGTGGACATGAAGTATGCGTGCCGTTCCCACGATTTCCTGGTAGGGGATTTCGGGGAAATTGACCGCGCCTTTGGTTGTGCCGCTAAGCGTATAACGCAGCAGCTTTTCGGCCACTTCCCGGCCGATATTTTCCTGCGATTCCTGTGTGCTTCCGCCAATATGAGGCGTAAGAATGACGTTGTTCATGCCGATAAGCGGGCTGTCGAGTGCTTCTTTGGAGCTTTTCGGTTCGGTCGGGAACACGTCCAGCGCAGCGCCCGACAAGTGGCCCGACTTCAGCGCCGCATGCAGCGCGTCGATATCTACGACAGTACCGCGCGATGCATTTATTAGTATGGCGCCCCTTTTCATGGCGCCAATGGTGGCGGCGTCCATGATGTTCCTGGTGGCGTTGCCCCCGGGCACATGCAGCGTAACGACATCGGATTGGCCGAGCAGCTTCTTCAATGCTGTACTGGCGCGCGCATTACCCAGGGGCAGCTTGGCTTCGACGTCGTGGAAGATGACTCGCATGCCCGCCGCCTCGGCCAGCGTGCCGACCTGGGAACCAATATTGCCATAACCAATAATGCCAAGCGTCTTGCCGCGCGCCTCGAAGGCGCCGTCGGCGGTTTTGTCCCAAAAGCCTTGGTGCACCCTGGCATTCTTTTCAGGGATGCGGCGTAACAATAGAATAGCCTCGCCCAATACCATTTCAGCCACCGAACGGGTATTGGAAAACGGCGCATTGAAGACGGGCACACCATGCAACATGGCGGCTTCCAGGTCGACCTGGTTGGTGCCTATGCAAAAACACCCAACGGCACGCAGGTCGGGCGCTTGCGCCAACAGGGCCGCATCAAGGTGGGTACGTGAACGAATACCCACCAGGTGGGCGCCGCGCAAGGCGTCGCGCAGCGCGTCGGGAGATAGCGATGAGGCGTGGGCGACGACGTCGGTCAGCCCCGCCGACGTGAAAACTTCTTTGGCGCTTGGATGTATATTTTCAAACAGGACAATACGTGTCATTGAGAACCGCTCCGGCAAACAGCAAAAGGCAAACGTCTATTGTGACGCATCTTTGCAGCTTGTACATCCAACACCGCGTTTACGTCAGGGCCAAGTGCGGCACCAGCTTCGCATTCGCGCTTAGCCTGAACACGCTGACCGCGCCGACAAGGTTCCCGGCCTGGTCCTGCAGCGACTGCGCGGCGGCGGACGCCTCCTCTACCAGCGCGGCGTTCTGCTGAGTCACATGGTCCATTTGCGTAATGGCTTCATTGATTTGTCCGATACCGGCGGTTTGCTCACGGCTGGCCACTGTGATCTCGCCCATGATGTCGGTCACACGGGTAATGCTGCCGACGATTTCGTCCATTGTGCGCCCCGCCGTCCCGGCCAGTTCACTACCGGCGGTGATCTTGCTGACTGACTCGTCAATGAGCGTCTTGATTTCGCGGGCCGAAGCGGCCGAGCGTTGCGCCAGGCTGCGCACTTCGGAGGCAACGACGGCAAAGCCGCGGCCTTGTTCACCTGCCCGCGCGGCCTCCACCGCCGCATTGAGCGCGAGAATATTGGTCTGGAAGGCGATGCCGTCAATGATCCCGATGATATCCACGATCTTCCTGGACGACACATTAATGGACGCCATGGTGTCGACGACCTGACGCACCACGTCGCCGCCCTTGAGCGCCACGGCCGAAGCGGACTGCGCCAGTTCGTTGGCCAAGCGGGCGTTGTCGGCGTTCTGGGTGACGGTGCTGGTCAGTTCTTCCATGGAGGCGGCAGTTTCTTCGAGTGAACTTGCCTGCGCAACAGTGCGTGCAGATAGATCGTTGTTGCCGGCGGCGATCTGGTCAGAGGCAATGGCGATGGAGTCCGTACCCGATCGCACCTGGGTCACGATACCCACAAGGCTGGCGTTCATCTCGTTGAGCGCCCGCATGAGCTGGCCGGTTTCGTCGGTGCTGCGCACGTCGATGGTGGAGGTAAGGTCACCCGCCGCCACCGTCCTGGCCATGTCCAGGGAACGGGACATGGCCCTGACCGTGGTCCGTGTAACGAGAACCATGATCCACGCCACCAGTGCCACGAAAAATGCGATGGACAGCGTTACGGTAAGCAATGCCGCCTGCTGGTCGCGCACCCGATCAGACATGGTCTGTTGAAGCGACTGGAAGCCGGCATCGATCAGGGTGAACTGCGCGTCGATTGCACGCGTCATGCCAGAGAAAAACTCGTTGGGCGGGTAATCGAGCACGGATGCCTGAACGACTTTTTCGTTGGGCAACGCCAGCCCAGTCTCGCCTGCATTCAGGGCGATATCCACCGGGCCTTCCAGCGCGGCGGCCAGGGTTGGCTGGGCCGCCAGCGCTTTGAAGAACGCACTATATGTTTCCTCGAAATCGTGGCGGGCCATATGCACCAGCATGTCGATGCGCGCCCTGTCTTTTGCTGTGGCCTCTTTGTTGACGAGCAGGGTGGAGCCGAGCGCGCGCGCCTGACCCAGGTATTCGGTCAGGCTGGGCAAGTCGCCGAGCACTGCTCCTATTAGGTGGTGGCTGCCGGCCTCGGGGTCGAGCATCAATTCCGATACTTCGACAATGCTTTCGAGCACGGCCATTTGATCCGCGATCAGGGCCGTATGCTTTTGGAAGCTTTCGGGTCCCGCCATGGTTTTGTCGCGAACCGAAGCCACCCATTCCTGCCAGCCATGCTGCATGGCTTCGACCTGCGCGGTCATGGAGGCGTCGTTCAAATTGGCGCCGATAGCACCCGCAGCCTTGGCGAAGGCTTGCTCCACTTCTTGTTGCTTGGCTTGGCGCGCCGGACCCGCGCTCTCGTTACCCGCCAGGAAGCTTGCCGACAGCCCGCGCAACTGCTGGGTCTGCTGTATTAGCGTCAATACGTCGCCGGCCGGCACCAGGCCCTGGGATGCAGAGCGGGTGGCGCCTAGCGCATCCAGATTTATCTTGAATACCATTGTGGCGGGAAGGGCCACCATTGCCAACGCCAGGGCGCCGATAAGCGCAAATTTCTGCCACATTTTGAGGTTGCGAAGGAGGCGGTACATAGGATTTTTCACCACTTAATGTTATGACAGCGAGACCGATCCCCAGGCATTCGGGGCGCGTTGCCGGCTCAGCATCGCGCCACCCATTGTAATGATCGCGACAATCCGTAACGACCCAGGTACTCGCGATATCTGCTCCCGGGTTGACCTTACGCAAGCCTTATGCAAGACGCCTGGCTAGCGCCTGACTAACGCCTGACGGGAACGGCTCCCAGACCCCGGAATGAGTACCTTATAATTTCTTTGAACGCTACCATTACCTCATACCGTACATCCCGCGCAGCAAAGGACCTTATGCCCTTCCCACCCATCACCGTGACACCCGCCGCCTATACCTATCCGCTGCTGATCAAGCAATTGCTGCATACGGCTCTTGCCACGGCGCCGGACCAGGAAATCGTCTACAAGGACATGCGCCGCCATACCTATGTCGAGTTTCACCACCGGCTGAAACGGTTGGCCAATACACTGGCCGGCCTTGGCGTCCAACCGGGGAGCACCGTGGCGGTTATGGATTGGGACAGCCACCGCTACCTGGAAGCCTTCTTCGGCATTCCCATGATGGGCGCCACACTGATGATGGTGAACGTGCGTCTTTCGCCGGAGCAGATCGCCTACACGCTGAACCACTCCGGCGCCACGGTATTGCTGGTGAACCAGGAATTCCTGCCTATCCTGGACGGCATACGCCCTCAACTTGCCAACATCAAGACCACGATCCTGCTGTCCGATGAAGACGCTCCCGCCGTCGGCGCATTCGCCGGCGAGTACGAAAGCCTGCTGTCGTCGGCCTCGGACCAGTTCGATTTTCCGGAATTCGACGAGAACACCCGCGCGACGACCTTTTACACGACCGGCACGACAGGCGCGCCCAAAGGTGTCTACTTCAGCCACCGCCAGCTCGTGCTGCATACGCTGGCCGTGGGCAACACCCTGGCCATGGGCCATAACCAGGGGCGCATACATCGCGAAGACGTCTACATGCCGCTCACGCCCATGTTCCACGTCCATGCCTGGGGCATGCCTTACATCGCGACGCTGTCTGGAATGAAGCAGGTGTATCCCGGCCGCTACCACGCCGAATCCATATTGAAACTGATAGAGCGAGAGAAAGTCAGCTTCACGCATTGCGTGCCCACCGTGCTGAACATGGTCTTGAACGACCCCTATTCGCCCAACGTCGACTTATCCGGCTTCAAGGTGATCATCGGCGGCTCGGCCCTCACCACCAGTCTGACGCGCGCCGCCATGGCCCGTGGCATCGACGTGTTTTCCGGTTACGGCATGTCGGAAACCTGCCCCATCATGGCCGTGTCGTATGTATCCACTGAAGATCTGGCCGCCGCCGACGAAAAACAGGTCATGCTGCGTGCCAAGACCGGCCGCCCCGTTGCGCTGGTGGACCTGCGCGCCGTCGACAACCAAATGCAAACCGTGCCGCGCGACGGCAAGACCGCAGGCGAGGTCGTGGTGCGGGCGCCATGGCTGACGCAGGGCTACCTGAATAATCCGGGGGCGTCGGAAGAGTTATGGCGGGGTGGATGGCTGCATACGCAAGACATTGGCCACTTCGACGCACAGGGCTATTTGCAAGTCACCGACCGCATCAAGGATGTGATCAAGAGCGGCGGCGAATGGATTTCGTCGCTGGAACTCGAAGAAATGATCAACAGCCATCCCGCTGTCAGCGAGGTGGCGGTCATTGGCGTACGCGACGAAAAATGGGGTGAACGGCCACTGGCCCTGGTGGTGCTGCGGCCCGATCACGCCGGCACGGTCACTACGGCGGACATAACCGCGCACGTGCGCGGCTATGCTGATCGCGGCTTGATATCAACCTTCGCGGTACCCCAGAACATCATGTTCATCGAAAGCCTGAACCGGACGAGCGTGGGCAAACTGGATAAGGTGTCAATGCGCAAGCAACACGTTTAATGGCTTAGACGTTAAACAGGAAGTTGAGCACGTCGCCGTCCTTGACGACGTACTCCTTGCCTTCCGAGCGCATCTTGCCCGCTTCCTTTGCGCCCTGCTCGCCCTTGAAGGCAACAAAGTCTTCGTAGGCTATGGTTTGGGCGCGGATGAAGCCGCGTTCGAAATCGGTATGAATGACGCCGGCGGCCTGTGGGGCCGTGTCGCCGATGTGAATCGTCCAGGCGCGAACTTCCTTGACCCCGGCCGTGAAGTAGGTTTGCAGGCCCAGCAAACGGTAGCCCGCGCGGATGACGCGATTCAGGCCGGGTTCCGTCATACCGATATCGGCCAGGAAGGCCTCCTTGTCTTCGTCGTCCAGGTCTGCGATATCGGCTTCAATGGCGGCGCATACGGCAACGACGGGCGCGTTTTCGGCTTCGGCATACTTCTGCACCGCATCCAGATGCGAGTTGTTCTCGAAGCCGTCTTCCTTCACATTCGCGATATACATGGACGGCTTGGCGGTAATAAAGCACAAGGGCTTGAGCAACGCGGCGTCGTCTGCGTCCAGCCCCATCGACCGAATGGGCCGGGCCTCGTTCAGCACCGGCAATACGCGCTCAAGCAGCGCCACCATTTTGATGGCGTCCTTGTCACCGGCGCGGGCGGTTTTCTGATGGCGATGCAAGGCCTTTTCAGCGGCGGCCAAATCGGCCAGCGCGAGCTCGGTGTTGATGACTTCTATATCCGACAGGGGGTCGATCTTGCCGGCCACGTGAATGACGTTTTCGTCTTCGAAGCAGCGGACCACGTGCACGATGGCGTCGGTTTCACGAATATTCGCCAGAAACTGGTTGCCCAGTCCTTCGCCTTTCGACGCCCCAGCGACCAGTCCCGCGATATCCACGAATTCAACAACGGCGGGCAATACGCGTTCGGGCTTGACGATATCGGACAGCGGCGTCAGGCGCGGGTCCGGGACTTCAACGACACCCACATTGGGTTCGATGGTGCAGAACGGATAGTTTTCGGCGGCAATGCCGGCCTTGGTCAGCGCATTAAAGAGAGTTGATTTTCCGACGTTGGGTAAACCAACAATGCCACATTGCAGAGCCATGAGAATCCTGAAAGTAAAGATGGACGAAAGAGTGATTGTAGGTCTGTTACGCCGTCTACGTGGCCAGGTCGGGTGCGTACCTGAGAACTAACCACACAACCAGCAACGGACCGCCGTTGAAAAATCCGTGCAGGAGCATGGACGCGCCGATACCGCGCTTGACGCGCAGCCACCCCAGAACCAGGCCGGTGAGCCATTGCGGCAAGACCAGAAGGGGCATTAGCCATAGGGGCGTCTGGTGGAGATTGAAGTTGTACAAGTGCACACCGGCGAACGCCACCGTGGCGAAATGGAAAATCCAGGGGAACCAGCGCCTATAGCGCAGCCGGTAACGCCAGATAAGCGGCCGGCGCGCGCACGCGGCGCCCGAAAGGAACGGCCCCCATGCCACAACCAGGATAGCGGCCAACAGGACTATGCCGCTGGCCTGCGGGCCCAGCAACATGGCGCCGATGGCCGCCGG
>CAZONP010000013.1:0-5456 GCA_964581155.1 uncultured Candidimonas sp.
CAAGTAAATGGCCTTCAAACCGGCTTTAACCTGCTGCATGGCTTGGTTGCCCGTGAGCGCGCCCAGCGAATTGACAAAGGGTTCCGAGTGAAGAAGGCTCCACAGCTTTTCGGCGCCGCGTCGAGCCAAGGTGTGCTCGACCACCAGCGAGCCGCGCAAGCGAACAACCTCTTCAGCGCCATAGCCGCGCTTGATGCCTTGCCAGCGGGTGTCTTCGGCCCAGGTCTTTTGCAGATTCCGGATTTCATTTTCTCGAGTGGTCATGATGCGTTTCCTTATGGAGGTGAGACTGAATTGAAAGCGATATGTCGATGAGGAAATTCTACGCCTATGCTGCAATAAAACAGCTCTTATGTCTTATATAAGACAAAAAACATTTCGCTTTGGATTCAATAACTTGTGTAAATTATTTCACCATATGAAACGCGTACACCAGGATATGAAAACGGTCGCCTTGCAGCGCAACAAAGCGATTTCACATTATGAAATGTAACTTTCGCCATGCGGAATATAAGAGGCTACACAGTACAATGGATTCTTTGATTCTCGTCTACCGCCATGCACGATCCCATTCTTGCTCAAACCTCTCTGGGGCGCGACGTGTCGTACCCCTCCGAATACAGTCCCCAGCTCCTTTTTCCCATCGAGCGAACCACGAATCGCGAGCACCTGGATATACCGCACACGTGGCACGGCGGTGACATCTGGAACGCCTATGAATTGTCGTGGTTGAATGCAAAAGGCAAGCCCGTCGTCGCTATCGGCCGCTTTGTATTTTCCGCCCACAGTGCGAAGCTTATCGAATCGAAGTCATTCAAGCTGTATCTGAATTCGCTGAATGAAGGCCGCTACGACAGCGTAGAGGCTGTCACTGAACTACTGAAACGGGACCTCAGCCAAGCCGCCGGGGCGCCGGTCGATGTTGTGCTCGATACCGCTATTGGGCGCGACGCGCTGGTGTGCAGGCCAATGCAAGGCGACAGCATCGACGGAATCGACATCGAAATCAGCCATTACCGGCCGCATGCAGGCTTGCTTGCCACAACGCCTGGCGCCCCCGTTGTTACCGAGACGCTGGTGTCCGACCTTCTCAAGTCCAATTGCCCCGTCACAGGGCAGCCCGACTGGGGCAGCGTTCAAGTGCGTTATACCGGGCCACAGATTGATCGCGGCGCGCTATTGGCGTACATCGTGTCATTGCGCCGGCACACGGAATTTCATGAACATTGCGTTGAACAGATGTATTGCGATCTATGGCATGGATGCCGCCCGCAGCGTCTATTGGTCTATGCGCGGTATACCCGGCGCGGCGGGCTGGATATTAATCCATGGCGCAGCAGCGAACCGGCGCACGTAAGCCTGGATCGCACACCCCGGCAGTAAGACCGGACTCAGGCGTGCACTGGCCGTACGGAGACGGCGTTGGCCGACCGTGCCACCAGCACGGCCAATACGGCCGCCGCCATGAATCCTGCGGCCGCCCCAAACCACGGACCTTGCGTCATACCGGCATCGAGCATCAGGCCGAAGCTCACGGGCGCCAACGATGAACCGACGTCCATGCCGGAATAAACCAGGCCGTATACCGTGCCTGTCGCTCCCTTGGGGGTCACCCGCCGTATAAGCATGTCGCGCGAGGGAGCGGATACGCCGGAACAGAACCCGGCAAGCCCCACCAGCACCATCGCGAACATTGGCGTAACCACCCCCATGGCCAGAATGACCAATACCACCCCGGCAAGAATCAGTGAAATGGCGACGGTGCGTTCGGCATAGGCCGTTGCACCCGCCAGGAATCCCCCGGCGACCATGCCGCAAGCCGCAGCGATCATGTAGCCCGAGAGCGCGGTGCCCGCGAGGATTCGCTCGATGCCATACATTTGGTCGAGCATGGGAATCGTGTAATTCTGTACGGCGGACAATGCGATCGACGTGCACGCAAAGAACAAAAATGCGCCCCACAGCGCCGGCTGCGCCAGTAAAGTGGTCAGAGTCCGATAAGCGTTTTGGTCGGCCAGCGCGGTTCCGGCAGCCGAACCTGCGGGCGTAACGGCGTCGGCACTGTCGACTACGTTCTTTCCCGCCAACAAGCGCCGGCCCGCCAAAGTAAGCAGCAGCACAAGGGCAATAAGCGCCGACGCCGAAAACGCCGCGACTCGCCAGTTCGACAGGTAAATGATGGCGGCCATGAACACCGGCGTAAGGGCCCAGCCAAGGTTGCCGGTCAGGCCGTGTGTGCTGAATGCATGTCCCAGGCGGTGGACGCTGACTCGATGGTTGAGTATGGAATAGTCCACCGGATGAAACACCGAATTGCCGATGCCGCCGATTACCGCGGCCAACATCAGCATTACATAACTGTTGGACGCGCCGATGATAATGCCAGACACAATGAAGCACGACAGGCCAAAGCGCAAGACGGGCGCGGGCCCTATTCTGTCGACCACGAACCCCGAGGACGCCTGGCCCAGGCACGAGACAAGGAAAAACGCCGAAGCCAGCATGCCCAGCTTGACGAAATCGTAGCCGTATTCATGCGCCAACGACAAATACAGGGTGGGCAGCACAAGCTGGAAAAAATGAGAGCTGGCGTGGACAATGCCGATCAGACCGATGGTCAGCCAGTCTTTGCGCTTCAGCGACGCGGTATCAGTCACGGAAAACACCCTTATTGCGTTGCGCCTTTGTCCCGGATCTGGGGCCATGCCCGCCGCAAGTAGTAGCACATGGACCAGACCGTCAGAATGGCGGCCACGACGATCAGGACTTGACCGACGATTTGCGCGGATATGCCGTACAGCGGCTGCCAATAAAGAAGGCATGGAATGGCGACCATTTGAGCGGCCGTCTTGAATTTGCCGAGTCGGTGCACGGCCACACTACCGCTGGCGCCGATCTTGGCCATCCATTCGCGCAGTGCTGAAATGGTGATTTCACGGCCAATGATAATAAGCGCAATAAACGTGTCCACCCGGTTCAAATCCAGCAGAATAAGCAGTGCGGCGCACACCATGAGCTTGTCCGCCACGGGATCGAGAAACGCGCCGAATGACGAGGTTTGGTTCCAGCGTCGCGCCAGCCAGCCGTCGAACCAATCGGTCAGAGCCGCGATAATGAAGGCAAGCGCGCCAATGGTGTCGCGCATGGGCACCGAAATCCAGTCGACGGGGATGTAGAACAACCCCACGATCAAGGGGATCATGGCAATACGCAACCAGGTCAGCGCGATAGGTAAATTGAAAGGCATAGACTGAATACTACCTTATCGGAGCGCGTGGTAGATGCGTTCAGCAAGATCCGCTGAAATTCCCTCCACCGAACGCAAATCGTCAACGCTGGCGTCGACCACGCCGGAGAATCCACCGAATCTGGCCAGCAGCTTCTGGCGTCGCCGGGCGCCCACGCCTTCGATCTCTTCAAGGCGCGATACATTGCGCGCCTTGGCACGCTGGGCACGCATGCCAGTGATGGCAAACCTGTGCGCCTCGTCCCGAATTTGCGCCACGAGCATCAGGGCGGCCGACTCGATGCCAAGGGCCACGGGCGGGCGTCCGTCCGCAAATACCAGTGTTTCCAGGCCCACCTTGCGCCCTTCCCCCTTGGATACGCCAACAATCGTTCGGGTATCCAAACCCAGTTCGACGAACACTTGCCGGGCGATTTCGACCTGTCCTTTGCCGCCATCGATCAGCACCGTGGTCGGCATGTCGGCATGGCCGTCGGCCACCCGGGTGAACCGGCGCGTAAGCACTTGGCGCATGGCGGCATAGTCGTCCCCCGGAGTGATGCCGGCAATATTGTAGCGGCGATAAAGCGAAGGCTGCATGTCATGGTGCTTGTATACAACGCAGGACGCTTGCGTCGCCTCACCGGCAGTATGGCTGATGTCGAAGCATTCGATCTGCATGGCGCCGAGCGCTGCCTCATCGGTGTCAAGATCGAGCAACGTGGCAAGGGCAAGGCTGCGCGCGGCGCGAGCGCTGGATTCGGTCAATACGCGCGCCAACGCCATTTCCGCATTCCTGGTCGCCTGCTCCAGCCATGTCCGGCGTATTCCCTGCGGCTGAACCAGTACGCGCGCCTTGACGCCCGTTTGCTCGGCCAGCAGCGCGACAAGACCGGAGTCGGACAAGGAGTGCGAGCACACCAGTACAGGCGGCATGGCGCTGGTGACGTAGTGCTGTGCCACAAAGGCAGTCATGACATCGTCGGGGCTATCGTCCTGGGTCTGCGTCGGGAAGAAGGGTTTATCGCCAAGATGGCGGCCGCCGCGTACCATCGCCAGATTCACGCACACTCGGCCGCCTGCGACCGCCAGTGCGATGACGTCGACATCGTCGGTGCCGACCTGCTCCATTGACTGCTGCTGCAAGACCTTGGCCAGCGCGCCCATTTGGTCGCGCAATACAGCCGCCTGTTCAAATTCCAGGTTCTGTGACGCCTTATGCATGCGGGCTTCGATTTCCTGCATCACCTCGCTGGCATGCCCGTCCAGGAAACGGATGGCGCGTTGAACATCGGCTTGATAATCCTCCTGGGAGATCAGATTCACGCATGGCGCGGAACAGCGGCCGATCTGGTAAAGAAGACAGGGGCGCGACCGGTTGGCGAAGACGCTGTCCTCGCAAGTGCGCAGGCGAAACACCCGTTGCAATATTTGTATGGTTTCGCGCACCGCCCAGGCATTGGGATAGGGACCGAAGAACCGGCCCTTCCCAGACGTACTGCCGCGATAGTAGGCAATGCGTGGAAACGCGTGGCCACTGAGCATCAGGTAGGGATACGACTTATCGTCCCGAAACAAGATGTTATAGCGCGGCTGCAAGCGCTTGATAAGGTTGTTCTCCAGCAGCAAGGCTTCGGCTTCCGAGCGCGTGACCGTCACTTCCAGGCGAACGACGCGTGCCACCATATGGGCAATGCGTGGGCTGGCCGGGGTTTTCTGGAAATACGAAGCCACCCGCTTCTTCAGGTCGCGAGCCTTGCCGACATAAAGCACCTCGCCCTGCGCATCGATATGCCGATAGACGCCAGGCAGATGCGGCAGGTCAGCCAGAAACGATTTGAGATTGAAGTCGTCTGGCATATTGGTAACGCTCGTCAGCTTGCAGTCCTTCCCACGTGGGCGCGGGCTTGCGCGGCATCAGGCGGCGTATTCGCTGAATCGAGGCCGCGCCATGTTCGATGTGCAGCCTGGACAGCAAATCGTCCGCCAGGTCCGGCCGGTTGCATACCAGCACCATGTCGCACCCGGCGCCCAGGGCGGCTTCGGCGCGCGCCAGTATATCGCCCGCCACCGTCGCGCCTTCCATGGTGAGGTCGTCGGAGAACACCACCCCTTCATAACCTAGATCCTGGCGCAAAACCTTTTGTATCCAATGACGGGAAAACCCGGCCGGGTGCGGATCCACTTCAGGATAAATGACGTGAGCCGGCATGACGGACGGCAGGACCAT
>CAZONP010000013.1:5556-23946 GCA_964581155.1 uncultured Candidimonas sp.
GAAGCAAGCCGCATGGCGGCCAACGAATCTTCGGACCATAACTCGCCAAACAGGCTCATGGCGGGAATCTCGGTGAATCCGTCGGTGCGAAAACGCTGCACCCGCCCGCCCTCGTGGTCCACGGCAATGAGCAGGCGTTCGTCACGCTCGGCATGTATCTGTTCACACAAACCCAATAATTGTTCGCGGTGATCAAAGTTGCGTGCAAACAGAATGACGCCGCCCACCAGGGGATTGCGCAGACGTGCCCGCTCGTGCGCAGTGAGGGACGTGCCTTCGATGTCGACCATTACAGGGCCGGGCGGCAGGCATGCTCGCGTATGCTGGACTGTCATATTCTTGATCCGTTGATTAGACGATGGATATTCGGGTTTCGACCATGACAAACGCCATGACCGCGTCGCTCTCGTCTGTGATTGAAACATGCGCTGGGCCAAAGCGCAGATGATACCAAGCGGCCAACGGCTCGGACAGTTCGACACGCGGCTTGCCGCTGGCGTCGTTGAGCGTTTGCATGCGCGACCATGTCATGGGGCTGTGCATGCCAAGGCCGATGGCCTTGGAAAATGCTTCCTTGGCGGCAAAGCGTGTGGCCAGGAATCGAATGCCGCGTTCGGGATCACGTTGGAAGCGGCGGTCGAACTTCAGGATTTCCTGGGGCCCGAGTATGCGGATGACGAATTTTCGGCCATGGCGACTGTACACCCCCCGGATACGATCCAGGCGTAGTAAATCGACGCCTATACCCGCGATGCTGCCCTGCCCCGCCTGCACGTTCATTTGCTCATTCCACGATTCAACCATGGAATGATACCTTGCTCCGGTGCAAGCGGGATGCAATCCCTATCGGGACCTCTTGTCCACTACCCGGCGCGCCTTGCCCGTAAGCGTACGCTCGACCATTCCCGCCGTCTGGACGTTCACCCTGGCCGATACGCCAATATACGTCTTCACTGCGTGACGCAATTTTGCCGCAATCAGATCGCGGCCGGCAACACTCAGGTGGTCGTATTCGGGGCGTACTTCGGCCAGTATCTCCAGCTCATCCAGATTCCCGCTACGGGTCAGGATCAACTGATACTGGGCGGCCAGCTCCGGAATCCGCAGCACGACCTCTTCGACTTGTGTGGGAAACATATTGACCCCGCGCACAATAAGCATATCGTCGCTGCGGCCGGTGATCTTCCCAATGCGCCGCATGCTGCGCGAGGTGGGCGGCAGCAGGCGCGTCAGGTCGCGCGTGCGATACCGGACAACCGGCATGGCCTGACGCGTAAGCGACGTGAAGACCAGTTCGCCGGGTTCGCCCTCGGCAACCACTTCCCCGGTATCCGGGTCGATGATTTCCGGATAGAAATGGTCTTCCCACACCACTGGACCATCTTTGGACTCCACACATTCCATCGCAACCCCCGGACCCATCACCTCGGATAGACCGTAGATATCAAGGGCATCGATGCCGGCCCGTTCCTCGATGTCGGCGCGCATTTGCCCGGTCCACGGTTCAGCGCCGAATACGCCTATACGCAGCGACGTGTCGCGTGGATCAATCCCCTGGTGCTCCATTTCCTCAAGAATATTACAGAAGTACGAGGGCGTGACCATGATGATGCTCGGCTTGAAATCCTGGATCAATTGCACCTGCTTCTCGGTTTGGCCACCCGACATCGGCACGACGGAGCATCCCAGCTTTTCCGCACCATAATGCGCCCCCAGCCCCCCAGTGAAAAGTCCATAACCGTAGGCTACGTGGGCGATATCGCCGGGCCTGCCGCCCGCCGCCCAGATGGATCGCGCGACCAATGTCGCCCAGTTATCGATGTCTCCGGTGGTGTAGCCCACTACGGTGGGTTTGCCCGTGGTGCCGCTCGACGCATGAATACGCGACACTTTCTCGCGCGGCACGGCGAACATGCCAAACGGGTAGTTGTTGCGCAGGTCTTGCTTGGTCGTGAAGGGGAAGCGCGAAATATCGGAAAGCTGCTTCAGGTCTTCCGGGTGAACCCCCGCGCTGTCAAATGCATTCTTGTAGTGCGGCACATTATCGTAGGCGTGCTTCAACGTCCATCGAAGGCGCGAAACCTGCAACGACTGAAGTTCGTCCCGGCTGGCGTGTTCAATAGCATCACGCCCCATATTTGGCAATTTTGATTCAGACATGTTTATTCCGTCCTGTTCATTTACGATAATCAACGGGGCTCGTCGCCCACGACCTGGCCCTTTATCCGATATGAACGGCCACGGAAAATGGCAATCTGCTTTCCTTCCTGGTTACTGACCCTGACGTCGTATATACCCGTACGCCCCGCAAGCGCATATTCGGTGGCCTGAGCCGTCAGGACGTCGCCCTCGTAACCGGGTGCCAAATAATCAATGGTGCAGCCGGACGCCACTGTGACGAGATTGCGCGAATTGCACGCAAATGCGAAGGTGCTGTCGGCCAACGCAAAAATGAAGCCGCCATGACAGGTCTTGTGGCCATTGAGCATGTCGGCGCGAACTGTCATTGACATGCTTGCCGACCCTGGTGACACCGACAAAAGCACCGCACCCAGCGCCTGCGAGGCGGGATCCTTGTCATACATGGTGGCCGCTGCAAGCTCGGCCAACGCCTGGGGATCAGCCGGTAAAGATACGCATTCCGGTGTATTGGATAGTGACGAATTCATTACCTTCCTTTGAACGACGGTTGACGTTTTTCGAGAAAAGCCGCAACGCCTTCGGCGTAGTCGGCACTTGCACCCAGCTCGCGCATCAGGTCACGCTCAAGATCCAGCTGCGCCTCCAGGGTATTGCCCAGGCTGGCGTTCAATGCGCGCTTGGTATAAGCCAGGCCTTTGGTCGGCGCCACACAGAAATGCGCCACCAGCTCAGCAAGCTTGGCCTCGAACTGATCGTCGGGCACGCATTGCCAGATCAGGCCCCATTCGGCGGCTTGCTCAGCGCTTAGCTTGTCGCCCAGCAAAGAAAGCCCCATGGCGCGGGCATGTCCCACCAGCCGGGGAAGGACGAACGTCCCGCCCGTATCCGGCAGCAGTCCCAGGCGGCAGAAGGGCTGGATGAAACTTGCCGATTGCTTGGCAATGACAATGTCGCCGGCCAACGCCAGGTTGGCCCCTGCCCCGGCCGCCACCCCGTTGACTCCCACCACCACCGGCATGGGCAATGCGTGTAGACGGCGCACGAGCGGGCCATAGTATTTGTCGATGGTCGCCCCCAGGTCGACGGGAGCTGATCCCGCGCTGACGGACCGGTCGGACAAGTCCTGGCCGGCGCAAAATCCGCGTCCGTTTCCAGACAGCAATAGGACCCGCGCGCCTTGCTGCTCGACCTCGGTCAGCGCGTGGGCCAGTTCCTCGTGCATGGCGGTATTGAAACTATTCAGCTTGTCGGGCCGATTCAACGTAATGCGCGCGCATGCCCCGTCGTGCTGGAATTCTATGTTGTCGTAACTCATTTCTTTTTGCTCCTCCTTTATTTTTTTACTTATCCATGCCATCGTGTCTGTACGACGCGGTAACGATTGGCCACGTATGCCGAGTCCGATAAGGCGGCGTTGGCCGCCCGATTGGCGCCTGTTCCATGGAAGTCACTGAACGCGGCTGTCTGATTGACGAACACCGGACCGGCAAGATTCAGGGACAAGGACACACCGGCCCGTTCCGCAGCCTTTTGCACGCGTGCCGCCACAGCGTCGCTGGTGGTATAGGCCGCGAGCGTCAATGCGCCATGGTCGTGTACCGCGCGCTGCGCAAGATCTATGCTGGCCTGCGTCGTATCAGTGGCCACAACAAAAACGATGGGACCGAACCATTCGCGCAAGATCGCGTCGTTATCGGCTTGCGCCTTCAACACCAATGGCGTGCGCACGTTGGCATCCGGAAAGTGCGGGTGCGCCAACGGGCGGCTGTCGCTCAGTACAGCCAGGCCCAGGCCGCGGGCTTGGTCGATGCGCTGCAGGGTGCCCTGATTCTGTATAGCACCTGTGATTTCAACGGCTTTTGCCGGGTCTGCCGTGAGCTTGTCGACTGCTTTTGCCAGACCCTCGGCCACCTCGTCAAACGTCATATGCCCCTGTGCGGTCTCGATTCCGTCGCGAGGCACGTAAACATTCTGCGGCGCCGTACACATCTGGCCCGAATACAGCGCAAATGAAAACGCAAGGTTGCGCGCAACGCTGTTGAAGTCGTCCACGCTGTCGATAATGACCTGATTGACACCGGACTTCTCGGTATAGACTTGCGCCTGGCGGGCATGCTGTTCAAGCCAGTCGCCGTTGGCGCTGCTGCCAGTGAAGTCAACCAGCTTGACCGCAGGATTCGTGGCCAGCGCCTGGGCAGTGGCGTCGGTGGGCTCGTGGGCGGCCAGCAATACGACATTGGGGTCGTATCCGGCATCCGTAAGCACCTCGCGCGCAATCTTCACGGTGATGGCAAGCGGCAGAATGGCGGCCGGGTGCGGCTTGACAATGACGGTATTGCCTGTTGCAAGGCTGGCGAACATGCCGGGATAGCTGTTCCATGTGGGAAACGTCGAGCAGCCGATGATCAGGCTGACGCCGCGGGGCACAATGGTGAACTTTTTCTGCATCTTGATCGGGTCATGCTTGCCTTGGGGCTTTTCCCATGTGACGAGGCCAGGTATACGCGCCATTTCCTGCCACGCATAGGCAACCGCTTCCAAGCCTCGATCCTGAGCATGCGGACCACCGGCCTGGAAGGCCATCATGAAGCCCTGCCCCGAGGTATGCTGCACGGCATACGCGATCTCGAAGCTGTGGCGGTTCAGGCGCTGCAGAATTTCCAGAGAGATACCGGTCCATACCTGCGGACCCGCCTCGCGCCACGTCTCCAGCGCGCGCTCCGATTGCCCGATCAATGTCTCGACGGGAACCTTGGGGTAGCGTACGTCCAGCTCAAAGCCATAGGGGGACACTTCCCCCCCCACGGTGCCGTCCGTGCCATCCAGCGTGAGCGGAAAGTCCTTACCCTTATAGGCGTCGAAGGCGGCGCGGCCATCGTCGTTGGCCGTCTCGCCATATACGCGCGGGCTGGGCGATTCAGAAAACGGGCTCCAGTAAGTACGAGCCGAGATCGCGGTGACGGCTTGATTCAGGACATCTTTATGAAAGTCGAAATAGTCGGTGGACACAGTGTTAACTCCTGGTGATACTGCGCGCTGGCGCGGCACAGTCATTGTTCTTTTGGCTGGACGTCGCGTGCGGCGGCGTGAAGGTGGTTCATGTCTCCTGGTCGAAATCGATGACCAGACGATCTGTAACGGGAAAACTTTGGCAGCTCAGCACGAAGCCGCGCGCGACTTCGTAATCTTCCAGGGCGAAATTCGCATCCATGTCGACTTCGCCTTCAACGACTTTGCAGCGGCAACTTGAACATACGCCGCCCTTGCATGAATAGGGAAGCTCCAAGCCTTGCGCCAAGGCGGAATCCAGCACACTGTCCTTGTTTTTCTCGATGGTCAGTGTGCGGGTTACGCCGTCCTGCACGACGGTAAGTTCGCATTGCTCTTTGCCGGGCGCCTTGCGCACCTCGACGCCCGTGCGCAAAGACCTGGGGCCCTTGGGCGACCCGAAAAGCTCAAACTTGATACGGCTTTTGTCCAGGCCCTTGTCGACCAAGGCCTGCATGACCGACTCGGTCATATCTTGCGGTCCGCAGACAAAGGCGTAGTCGATTTGCGAAGGGGACATCCACACGTTCAGCAATTGTTCCACTTTCGCACCATCGAGCCGGCCATTGAATAAGTCAATGTCCTGGTGTTCGCGGCTCATTATGTGTACCAGCGAGAATCGGGTCATATACCGGTTCTTGAGATCTTCGATCTCTTCGCGGAACAACACAGCAGACGATGCACGATTGCCGAAGAACAGTGTGAAGCTGCTTAGCGGCTCGGTCTCGAGCGCGGTTTTCACCAGAGACAGGATGGGGGTTATGCCGCTACCCACGGCAAAGGCGACATAACGATGGGCATTGGCCGGGTCGAAGTCCAGTGTGAAGTGACCATCGGGCGGCATGACGTCCAGCACCTCACCCGAGGCCAGATGCTGATTGGCCCAGCTGGAGAACGCGCCATCGTTCATGCGCTTGATGGCGACCCGAAGTTGCCGGTCGCGTGGTGCGGCGCAAATTGAATATGAGCGGCGCAGTTCGTTTCCATCGACCTCGGTACGCAACGTAAGGTATTGGCCGGGCCGAAATGCGAACATCGCGTCCAGGTCGGGCGGCACATCGAACGTCACGACTACGGCATCGCGCGTGTTCTTCGCGACCGACGCCACTTTCAGGGGATAAAACTGTGCCATGGCCTTAATGCGCCTTAAAGTAATCGAAAGGTTCTCCGCACGCATTGCACCTGTACAAGGCCTTGCATGACGTGGAACCAAAGTGGCTGACCAGCCGCGTACGTTCTGAATTGCATAGCGGACACGGAACGACCAGATCGGGCGTTCGCCTTGATATTCCGGATATGTCGATGGCCTTTTGTCCGGGCGGCGCGATGCCGTAGTCCTTCAAGGCGCTGCGTCCTTTCGCGGACATCCAGTCCGTCGTCCAGGCCGGCGACAGCTGTGTCAGTATGCGCACCTCGGCCACGCCCTGCGCGCGCAGAACGTTTGTTATGTCGGCCGTGATCTCCTGCATGGCGGGACAGCCGGAATATGTGGGTGTGATCGTCACGACACAGACAGGCCCATCCCACTCAACTTGGCGCACCAGACCCAGATCGACGATGGACAGGACCGGGATCTCGGGGTCAGGCACGGCGCCAAGCCAATGCATGATCTCGCCGGTGGTTGCGGTGAATGCGGGGTTGATTACCATACGCCTCCCGGATAAGTGCGCTGCACATGCTGCATTTCGGCAAGCAGGTATCCCAATGCCTCGGTATGCCGGCCTTGTGGACCGCCTCGATGCGCTAAGTGATTGGCCTGGTCCGGGTCCGGCATGACCAACGTTGCTTCCGCCAGTGTGCGCCGCACATGGTCGCTCCAGTCCTGCCACAGTTCGGCATGACTCGGACCCACGCCGGATTCCGCCATGGCGGTTGTGATTGCATCGTCAACGAACAGCTCGCCAACATAGCGCCAGGCATCGTCGACCGACGCCTGCATTTTTTTGTGGCTTTCACTGGTGCCGTCGCCCAGTCTTACCAGGATGTCCGACGTGCGCCTGACGTGATACGTCACTTCCTTCAGAGACTTTTCCGCAATGGCGGCCACGCGTTCGTCGCTCGAAGCGCTTAACTTCTGAAGCAGGAAATAATGCCAGACATCGAAGAAAAACTGGCGCACGATCGTATCGCCGTAATGTCCGTTGCGGCGTTCCACCAGAAGGTAGTTTAAAAACTCGGGCGCATCGCGAAGATACGCAAGCGCATCCTCGTCACGGGATTTGCCTTCGACGTCGCCCGCCAGGCTGAGCCACAGGCGGGCCTGGCCCAAGAGATCGAGCGCCACATTGGTCATGGCAAGATCTTCCTCCAGGGCCGGACCGTGTCCGGTCCATTCTGACAGCCGGTGCGACAACACCAACGTGGTGTCGCCAAGGCGCAGCAAATAGTGAAACAGGGCTTGATCCATACGGCCTCCTACATGTGCTTGATTTCGTCCGGCATGGGGAAGAACGTTGGATGCCGGTACACTTTGCTGTTGGCCGGCTCGAACAGCGGCTGTTTATCTCCGGGACTGCTGGCGATAATATCCGCCGCCTTCACGACCCAGATGCTCAGTCCCTCGTTGCGCCGCGTGTAGACGTCGCGGGCGTTGTTTATTGCCATTTCCGCGTCCGGAGCATGCAAGCTTCCAACGTGCTTGTGAGCAAGCCCATGCTGGCTGCGAATAAACACTTCCCATAGCGGCCATGTATCTTGATTCATTTGATTATCCTTGCATCGACTGCTGGGAATGTTTGTCGGCGTAAGCCGAAAATGCGGCGCGTACCCACGCACCTTCGTTGTGGGCGTCCACCCGAGCGGCAAGGCGCTCGCGATTGCACGGACCATTGCCCTTGATGACAGCATGGAACTCGGCCCAATCGATGGCGCCAAAGTCGTAATGGCCGCGCTCATCGTTCCATTTCAGATCGGCGTCAGGCACGGTGAGGCCCAGGTATTCGGCCTGCGGCACCGTCTGGTCCACCATCTTCTGCCGTAAGTCATCGTTCGTGAACAGCTTGATGCGCCACTGCATGGACTGGGCGCTGTTCGGAGAATCCGCGTCCGACGGGCCGAACATCATGAGCGCCGGCCACCACCACCGGTTCAATGCTTCCTGGCACATATCTTTTTGCGCCTGTGTGCCATGCAGGCACATCTGGATAAGCAAGTCGTACCCCTGGCGCTGGTGGAACGATTCTTCCTTGCACACGCGAACCATAGCGCGCGCATAGGGCCCATATGAACAACGGCAGAGCGGAATCTGGTTGATGATGGCCGAACCGTCGACCAGCCAGCCGATCATGCCGATATCGGCCCAGGTCAGAGTGGGGTAATTGAAAATACTGGAATACTTGGCCTTACCCGAAAGCAGGTCGTCGACCAGATCGTCGCGCGAGACGCCCAATGTTTCGGCCGCGCTATACAGGTATAGTCCATGGCCGGCTTCGTCCTGAACCTTGGCCAGAAGGATGGCCTTGCGCTTCAGGGTGGGTGCGCGGGTGATCCAGTTGCCTTCGGGCAACATCCCCACGATCTCGGAATGCGCATGCTGCGAGATCTGGCGTACCAGCGTCTTGCGATACGCGTCTGGCATCCAATCCTTGGGTTCGATCCGTATGCCTTCGTCCACGCGCTGCTGGAACGCCAGTTCCGGTCCGGTCAGTTCCTTGACGGAACGAACGCTTCGAACCCCTGTATCGACTAGTTGGGCGTACATAATGGTCTCCCGACGGCCTTGCGACTGATTGTTTAAGCCTTCATTATTTAATACAAAAATATTGATGTCAATCATATTTTAGTATCAAATGAGAAGTCAGCAGTTTCGTATAAGATAGCCGGTCAGTTCACCTTTATGCCGCCCATGCCCTCAACATCAGAATCGCTACAGCAACGCATCGACACTCTGCTCGAACTCCAGCCCCCCCGGGCCAAGTCCTTATGTGTGACGCTGCTGGGCGATGCCATCGGTCCGCACGGGGGCAGTATCTGGCTTAGCGACCTTATCGAGCTGGTCACTCCGCTAGGCGTCAATGAAAGGCTATTGCGCACCAGCGTTTTCCGGCTGGTGGCACAAGGCTGGTTGCGTTCGGAGCGGCATGGCCGGCGCAGCCGTTATTGCCTTAGCGAGCAAGGCGAGGAACTGACCCGCCAGGCTTCGGCCCGCATTTATGTTGGCTCTCCCGCCGATTGGGAGCAGGACTGGACGTTGGTGGTCTTGCCGCGTTTCGGCAACGAAAGCCTGAGCCAGCGAGGGCTGGTGCGCCGCGAACTGATCTGGGCCGGTTTCGGAGCCATTGCTCCGGGGATCTTCGCGATGCCGCGCAACCAGGCCGATGTGGCGCAAAAAGTTCTGGACAAACTTCAAATTACGGACAAAGCGCTAGTATTGAGCGCTCACGAAGCCAACCAGGGTCATGGCCTGGTCATCACCTCGCTCATTGCCCAGTGCTGGGATCTGGAAGGTGTAGCGACGCAGTATCGGGAATTTTCAGAGGCCTTCGGCCCCATGATCCAGGCGGTTCAAGGGGGCATTGCGCCGGCACAGGCTTTCACCGTGCGCGCGCTTGCCATCCATGCGTGGCGCCGGATTGTATTGCACGACCCACAGCTGCCCGGGCAGATGCTGCCACCCACCTGGCCCGGCCATTCGGCGCGCGAACTATGCGGCCGCCTGTATTGGGCTGTGTTCGAGCCGGCCGAGGAACACTTGAACCAATTGTTGGCGAAGGACGCTGCGCACTATCGCGCAGCCCGCCCTTACGTATACGACCGCTTCAAGCCCAGCCGCCTATAATTTAATGAAGTGTTCCCGGTAATGCTTCAATTCTTCAATGGATTCGTAAATATCCGCAAGGGCTTCGTGCCGGCTTTTTTTCACGAAGCTCTTGTAGACTTCGGGTTTCCACCGCAACGACAGCTCTTTCAGCGTACTGACATCCAGATTGCGGTAATGAAAGTATTCTTCCAGCCGAGGCATGTACTTGACCATGAAGCGGCGATCCTGCCCTATGGTGTTGCCGCACATGGGCGATTTACCGGCCGGCACGTACTCGGCCAAAAAGCCCAATAACTGGTCTTCGGCCTGTGCTTCGGTTATGGTCGACGCTTTAACCTTGTCGATAAGCCCGCTTTTGCCATGCGTGGACTGATTCCATTTGTCCATCGCTTCAAGCAAGGCATCGCTCTGGTGTATAACAAGTACTGGGCCTTCGGCCACAAAGGTCAGGTCGGCTTCGGTGATGACAACCGCCACTTCAATTATGCGTTCCTTTTCTGGATCCAGGCCGGTCATCTCCATATCAAGCCACACCAAACGCTGTTCATTAACCGCCATATATTCCTTCCTTAAAACACCGATTTTCGCACACCGGCGCCGACTATGTTTACCTTGCTGTTTATTGCCTTTCTGCTTGTCGATATTTTTTTACGCGTTTGGCTCGCATCGCGCCAAATCCGACATGTCCAGCAGCATCGCGCGCAGGTGCCATCCGAATTCGCCGACCGCATTGCCTTGTATAGTCATCAACGCGCCGCCGACTACACCGCTGCCAAAATGCAGTTCTCCATCGTCGAGCGAATTACCGAGGCGGCGGTCCTGATCGGCCTTACCCTGCTGGGCGGACTTCAGGTGATTGACACGCAGCTGGGCAACCTAATCGACAACGAAATGCTGCGCCAGCTTGCCCTGATAGGGGTCGTCCTGGCGCTGCTCGGTACAATCGGCCTGCCGTTCTCTGCATGGAATAAGTTCCGCCTGGAAGCCCGCTTCGGCTTTAACCGAGTCACTCCGCGCCTGTTCATAATCGATGCGCTTAAAACGCTTGCCCTGACATTGTCCCTGGGCACGCCCCTGGCGGCAGCCGTGTTATGGATCATGGGCAATACCGGGCCGGACTGGGTCTGGTGGGCATGGGGCATATGGGTGGCATTCAACCTGCTGATAATCTGGCTGTTCCCCACCATTATCGCGCCCCTGTTCAACAAGTTCACACCGCTACAGAACGCGGAGATCGCACAGCGCATACAAAATCTGGCAAAACGCTGCGGCTTCTCGTTAAGCGGTCTCTTCGTGATGGACGGCTCCCGACGGTCGGCCCACGGTAATGCCTATTTCACCGGCTTTGGCAAGACACGCCGCATTGTATTTTTCGACACACTTCTGGCGCGTCTGAACGTGGACGAAATAGAGGCGGTACTGGCTCACGAGCTAGGCCATTTCAAGCATAAGCACATCATCAAGCGCATGATCGTCAGTTTTGCCTTGGCGCTGGTGTTCTTCCTGGTGCTGGGCTGGTTGTCGTCGCAGGTATGGTTTTACGTCCAGCTAGGCGTGATTCCACAGCTTGGCCGGCCCAACGATGCGCTGGCACTCATTCTGTTCTTCCTCGTCATCCCAATTTTCACATTCTGGGTCACTCCGCTCGTCAGTTGGTTTTCACGCCGCGACGAGTTCCAGGCCGACCGCTATGCGGTCGAGCAGTCATCGTCCTCGGCACTGGTTTCAGCACTGGTGAAGCTTTATGACGACAACGCCGCCACCCTGACTCCCGATCCGTTACACTCTGCGTTTTACGACACTCACCCTTCAGCCGTGCGACGTATACAGAATCTGAAACATGCTTGATGACGCCGCGCCCCAAGGGCGCATTATTGCCGCCCACGGACGCCATTACACGGTCGAGCTGCCCGATGGCAGCTTGCGCAAATGCTTCCCGCGCGGGAAGAAGGCCGGCGCAGCGGTTGGCGATCATGTTGTGATCAGTCTGCAGGGCGCCAACGAAGGGTCGCTCGAACGCATACTGGAACGGCGAAATTTGCTATACCGTTCCGACGACATGCGCACCAAGCAATTTGCCGCCAATGTGGACCAATTACTGATTGTCGTTGCGCCAGAGCCGGTGGCGTCGGACGATCTTACCGCTCGGGCGCTGGTGGCCGCGTGGAGCGCCGACATCGAACCGATCATTATCCTGAACAAGGTGGATCTCGAACATAGCGTGGGCCAGGCGCGCCAACGGCTTGCCACCTTGTCCAAGCTCGGTATTCGCATCATTGAGCTAAGCGCCCACGCGCCGGATCAAATGCGCGACCGTCTTTTGCCGTTGCTAGCCGACCGTTGCACGTTGCTGCTTGGCCAAAGCGGCATGGGCAAGTCCACTATTCTGAATGCGCTCGTTCCCAACGCGCGGGCGCATACCCAGGAACACTCGCAGGCCTTGGGCGCCGGCAAGCATACGACGACCAGCACGCGTTTGTATCACCTGCCGGATCAGTCCGGCGACATCATCGACTCGCCGGGCTTCCAGGCCTTCGGCCTTTACCATTTGGGCGCCACCGATATCGAACGTGGCTTTCCTGAATTCAAGGATGCCATCCAGCATTGCCGTTTTTATAATTGCACGCATCGCCACGAACCGGGTTGCGGCGTGCTGGCTGCCCTGGAGAGCGGCGACATAAGTAACGAACGCCACGAGCTGTATAAACGCATTTTGGCCGAAAACGAATCACAAGGCCGCTACTGACCTGTTCGTTCGCGCCCCGGCATCAACGCTTGATGAGCGTAGTCTGGGCGGCCGCGAGATAGTGGTAGAAGTTGCGAACGAGTGCGGCTGTGGCGCCCCATATAAAATAAGACTGCCACGTGATCGAAAAATAAAATCGATGCCCGCCATCGGGCAAGCGGGCCTGATGCAGCCGATGCGTGGACGTGTCCATGAGCACGGACAGGGGCACCTCGAACACTTCGGCAACTTCGGATTGATCCGGCCTGACCGTGAACCCCGGCTGTATGACACCCACCACCGGCTTCATGGTAAAGCGTGTGGACGTGACAAAGCTGGGCTGGGTGCCCAGCAATTGAATGAAGCGCGCCTCCACACCGATCTCTTCAAATGTTTCACGGACTGCCGCCGCGACGGCGTCGTGATCGGAATGCTCGATGCGCCCGCCAGGAAAGCAAATTTGCCCGGCATGATCGAAAAGATGGGATGCACGCCGCGTGAACAATACATGGACACCGGAACTGCGCTGCACCAACGGGAAAAGAACCGCCGCCTGCGTGGTATTTGCATGCTCCGCCGAGTCGGTGCTAAACGAATCGCTGAAGACCGGCTCCACTTGCCAACTGAAGGGATGGGAAAAGGTGGAGCGAATGAAATCAAGCTGGATGGTCGGGCTGGAAAGCGGCTGCAGAATGGGACTATTGACCACAGGCTGCGCCACTGGGTCAAAACCCGGTACGACAATACTTCTGGTTCTAGGAGGAAATATGCTCTGCGACATAAATTTCATAAAACAAAAGCACCCGCCCGGGGTGCCTTTGCTGGTTTACGACAAGAAGTGCTGCTTACGCTTGCTTTGCAGCTGCCTTCTTGGGGTTGCGAACCAGTTTTTCCTTAATACGTGCGGCCTTGCCCGAGCGGCTACGCAAGTAATAAAGTTTAGCACGGCGCACATCGCCCCGGCGCTTTACTTCGATGCTGGCAATTTGCGTGGAATAGAGCTGGAACGTACGTTCCACGGCTTCGCCCGACGAAATTTTGCGAACAATGAAAGACGAATTCAAGCCACGGTTGCGACGACCGATAACCACGCCTTCGTAGGCCTGGACGCGTTTACGGGCGCCTTCAACCACGTTGACATTGACGATGACGGTGTCGCCAGGACCAAACTGGGGTTTGGCAACGCCGCCGGTCAGGCGGGCGATTTCTTCTTGTTCGAGTTGTTCAATAAGATTCACGGTAAAGCTCCAGGTTTCATCATGATGCGGGCACAAATTATTGTTGGTGCAAAGCCCGTCAGAGGATGAGTTAGCAAAGCCAGGCATTATACAAGACTAAGCCGATTTTTAAAAGCCGCCGGCAGCACCCAGCCACATCAGGCCCGGAATGGTGGCGCCCCAGGCAGCGACTAGGCATACGTCAGTGACCATGGCGCCACGTGTGAGCCTACCGGTTCGGGTAGGTGCCGGGCGCGACGAGAACGGCCATTGGAATGGTTTTTTGGTGGTATGTGCTGATTTCATTAAGGCCTCCGTAACTACTGTTTAAAAATACAGCTTCGTATAAACATACTGTATGAAAAAACAGTTAACAGCGCAAGCACTTTAATGATGACTGGCTTATTTACGACACAGGAAGCGGGTAAAAAAAAACCCGCCGGTTCGGCGGGCTTGTTGCGCAGCGGGACCAACTCTACCGATCAGGCTGCGGCGTCGTGCGCAGGTACGGCCGCACCACCGTATAGCCCTTGGGGAATTTCTCTTTCAGGACTGCTTCGTCCTGCAGCGACGGAACGATAATGACGTCGTTGCCCTGCTCCCAATTGACGGGTGTGGCCACGCTGTACTTGTCGGTCAGTTGCAGCGAGTCCAGTACGCGCAGTATTTCGTTGAAATTGCGCCCGGTGCTTGCCGGATAGGTAATGGTCAGGCGCACCTTCTTGGCTGGATCAATAATGAATACCGAGCGCACCGTGGTGGTTGCGCTGGCATTCGGATGAATCATGTCGTACAAGGTGGATACTTTACGGTCCTGGTCCGCCAGAATGGGGAAATTCACTTGCGTGTTCTGGGTATCGTTGATGTCTTCTATCCATTTCTTGTGCGACTCGGCGTCATCAACGGAAACGGCAATCACCTTGGCGTTGCGCTTGGCGAATTCGCCGGACACGATGGCGGTGTAGCCCAATTCGGTCGTGCACACGGGCGTGAAGTCGGCGGGATGCGAAAACAACACACCCCAGCTATCACCCAGAAACTCATGGAATCGGATAGGTCCGACGGATGAATCCTGTTCGAAATCGGGGGCGGTGTCCCCCAGGCGTAATGTGGTCATAATGGCTCTCTTTGATCGTGATCAAATAAAAACATGGGTGCCATATATTGTGACCGTATAAACCGCCCGGGGTAAATACGCTTTACTTATAAACTTATTCGCTTAAAGCTGCGGCCAGATAGCGGTTGGCCACTTGGCCCTCCAGAATAGCGGCTGCCAGGGCGTCGGCACGCGGCAGGATATGTGCGGCGTAAAAGACGCTGGTTGCCAGCTTTTGCTTATGGAATGCCGTAGCCGTGCCCGCCGCCCCGTGTTGCGAGCAGGCCAAGGCCGCCCGCGCCATTTGCCACCCGCCATGTACAACACCGGCCAACGTCAGGTACGGCACGCTGCCCAGGAAGACTGCACGTAAATCGGCGGCGGCGTTCGTCAGCACAAAACGCGTTGCGCTTTCGTAACCGGTTACGCCGGCCGAAAGACGGCGTGCCATCAGCGTCAGGGCATCGGCGTCCTCGCCGCCCACAGCGGCGGCTGCTTCAAGATCGGCCACCGTCGCCCGCATTTCAGCGGCCAGGGCCTTGGCCACCGCACCGCCGTCGCGCAACACTTTGCGGCCAACGAAGTCGTTTGCCTGGATAGCCGTGGTCCCTTCATAAATCGGCAAAATACGCGCATCACGATAGTATTGCGCCGCACCGGTTTCCTCGATGAAACCCATGCCGCCATGAACTTGGATTCCCAGCGAAGCTACTTCGACCGAGACTTCCGTTGAGCACGCCTTGACGACCGGCACGAGATATTCGTACAAGGCCTTGTTGCGCGCCCGCACGGCGTCATCGGGATGACACCGTGACTTGTCGCGCGCGGCTGCGGCAACATAGGCGACTGCACGCGTGCCTTCGGTAAGCGCCTTCATGGTCAGCAACATGCGCTGTACATCGGGGTGGTTCGCGATTGCCACCGGCCCGGCCGATCCTTCAAGAGCCTGGCCCTGTACGCGATCGTTCGCATATTCGATGGCATGCTGGGTGGCGCGTTCCGATAAGGCAACACCCTGTATGCCCACGGCGTAACGCGCTGCGTTCATCATGATGAACATATATTCCAGGCCGCGGTTTTCCTGGCCGACGAGATAGCCAATAGCGCCTTCGCCTACGTCGCCCTTGCCCGAACCGTACAACAGCACCGCCGTTGGACTGCCGTGTATGCCCAGCTTATGCTCGAGCGATGCGCACCAGACATCGTTGCGCTTGCCCAGCGTGCCGTCTTCATTGACGAGGTACTTGGGCACGATAAACAGCGAAATACCCTTGACGCCCTTGGGTGCGTCCGGCGTGCGGGCCAACACCAAATGGACGATATTCTCGGCCATGTCGTGTTCGCCGTAGGTGATGAATATTTTCTGGCCTGATATGCGATAACTGTCGTCTTCCTGCTTCACCGCCCGGCTGGCGACCAAGGCCAGGTCGGAACCGGCCTGGGGCTCGGTCAGGTTCATGGTGCCCGTCCATCGACCTTCCAGCATGGGGGGAATGAACAAGGCTTGTTGCTTAGCGCTACCGGCCTCGGTCAGCGCCTCGATCACGCCGTCGGTCAACAGCGGACACAATGAAAACGCCAGATTGGCGGCATTCATGTTCTCGCTGCACGGTGCGCCGATCATTTTTGGCAGGCCTTGCCCGCCCCACTCCTGCTCGTGCTGCAATCCCTGCCATCCGCCCTTGGCGAATTCGTCAAATGCAGCTTTAAAGCCGGGCGACGTCGACACTTCGCCATCGGCCCATTTGGCCGGGGATGTGTCGCCGCTACGGTTCAATGGAGCAAGCGCCTGCTCGACAAAGCGCGCGTTTTCCTGCAGCACTGCGTCGACCACGTCCTCGGTGACATCCTCATAACCCGGCAGCGCAAGAACGCCATCAAGGTCTGCCAATTCTTTCAGGACAAAACGTATGTCCTCTGTGGGTGCGCGATAAGTCATGGGGTCTCCGTATGCCGCATTGCGGACAATAATTCAAAAGGACCCGTAAACACCGTGTTTACAGGTCCTGACTGGCTGATACGATTTACAGCGCCTTGACGAGTTCCGGGACGGCCTGGAACAGATCCGCCACCAGCCCATAGTCGGCGACACCAAAAATAGGCGCTTCGGCGTCTTTATTGATGGCCACGATGACCTTGGAGTCTTTCATGCCGGCCAAGTGCTGGATGGCGCCTGAAATACCCACCGCCACATAAAGCTGAGGCGCGACGATCTTGCCGGTTTGCCCGACCTGCCAGTCGTTGGGCGCATAGCCCGCATCGACCGCAGCGCGCGAGGCGCCCAGTGCTGCGCCCAGCTTGTCGGCCAGCGAGTCCAGCAGTTTGAAGTTCTCGGCGCTGCCCAGGCCGCGACCGCCGGAAACCACAATGGCGGCGCCAGCCAGTTCGGGGCGATCATTCTTGGCCACTTCGCGCCCGACGAAGGACGACAGACCCGAGTCGGCCACAGCGGCAACCGATTCGATGGCGGCACTTGCGCCCTGCGCGGCCACGCCGTCGAACGCCGTGGTGCGAACCGTGATGATCTTGATGGAATCCTGCGACTGCACGGTGGCGATGGCATTACCCGCATAGACCGGGCGGGTGAAGGTATCGGCCGATTCCACCGACAGGATGTCGGAGATTTGCGCCACGTCGAGCTTGGCCGCGACACGCGGAGCCACGTTCTTGCCCGCAGCCGTAGCCGGGAAAAGAATGTGGCTATAGCTTTGCGCCAGGGCCAGGATTTGTTCGGCGACATTCTCGGCCAGGCCGTCGGCCAGCGCCGGCCCGTCGGCCAACAGCACTTTGGCCACACCGGCAGCCTGCGCCGCCTGGTCGGCCACGGCCTGGGCACCGCTGCCGGCCACCAGCACATGGACCTCGTCACCCAGCTTGGCGGCGGCGGCGATGGTGTTCAGGGTAGCGCCCTTCAGGTGCGCGTTATCGTGTTCAGCAATTACCAGTATCGTCATTTAAACCACCTTCGCTTCGTTCTTCAGTTTGTCGACCAGCGTGGCCACATCGGGCACGGTAATGCCCGCCGAGCGCACGGGTGGTTCGGTGACCTTGAGCGTTTTCAGGCGCGGCGCAACGTCAACCCCCAGTTCCTCGGGCGTGATGACGGCTAGCGTCTTTTTCTTGGCCTTCATGATGTTGGGCAAGGTGACGTAGCGCGGCTCGTTCAAGCGAAGATCGGTCGTAATGATGGCGGGCAGCTTCAGGGATAAGGTTTCCAGGCCGCCGTCGACCTCGCGCGTGACCGACACGCGGTCCCCCGCCACTTCAACCTTGCTGGCGAACGTGGCCTGCGGCCAGCCCAGCAGCGCGGCCAGCATCTGGCCGGTTTGGTTCGCGTCGTCGTCGATGGCCTGCTTGCCCAGGATCACCAGCTGCGGCTGTTCCTTGTCGACCAGCGCCTTGA
>CAZONP010000014.1:0-20120 GCA_964581155.1 uncultured Candidimonas sp.
ATTGGTGCCGAGCGCCGCTCGCTCATCATGCCCGAGGAAGAACGTCACAATACCGCATACCACGAATCCGGTCACGCTCTGGTTGCCCGCAGCCTGCCCAAGACCGACCCCGTGCACAAAGTCACGATCATTCCTCGCGGTCGCGCCCTGGGTGTCACCATGCAGTTGCCCGAGGGCGACCGCTACAGCATGGACAAGGAACGCCTGCTCAATACCATTGCTGTGCTGTTCGGCGGCCGTATCGCTGAAGAAGTCTTCATGCATCAAATGACGACCGGCGCTTCCAACGACTTCGAGCGCGCCACTTCCATTGCGCGCGACATCGTCACGCGCTACGGCATGACCGATTCGCTCGGCCCCGTGGTTTATGCCGAGAACGAAGGTGAAGTCTTCCTGGGCCGCAGCGTAACGAAAACGACGCATGTGTCCGAGGCAACCATGCAAAAGGTGGACCAGGAAATCCGCGCCATCATTGACGAACAGTACAACGTGGCCCGAAAAATCATTGAAGCCAACCGTGACAAAATGGAAGCCATGACGGCTGCCCTGCTGGAATGGGAAACCATAGACGCGGACCAGATCGAAGACATCATGCAAGGACGTCCTCCGCGCGCACCGCAGCCACCGGCTACGTCCAACGATACGTCGGATCATACGCCGCCTGCTGCGGGCGTAACCCCGGCCGGTGGCAATGAGGCGGCTACAACCCCCGTATAAGGCCGTGTCACACGCATGAGTCCAAGCTTGCTTTGCGGGCGCTTTGAGCTAAAGCTCGGGCGCCCTTTGATCATGGGCATTGTCAACGCCACCCCGGACTCATTCTCCGATGGTTCCGAACACTTCGGCGCCGACGCGGCCATCGCGCATGCCACAGCGCTTATTTCCGAAGGCGCCGACCTGATCGACATTGGCGGCGAATCCACCCGGCCGGGTGCCCTGCCAGTGACAGCCGCCGACGAGCTGGCACGCATACTGCCGGTTATCGAAGGGTTGCGCGACTCAGGTATCCCGCTTTCCATCGACACCTTCAAACCGCAGGTCATGCGCAAGGTGCTGGACGCCGGCGCCGACATGATCAACGATATTTACGGCTTTCGCCAGGATGGCGCGCTTCAGGCCGTTGCTGCATCGCGCTGCGGTTTGTGCGTGATGCACATGCAAGGGGAGCCCAAGACCATGCAGCAGGCTCCCGTCTATACCGACGTCCTTGTCGAGGTGCGGAACTTCCTGCATTCGCGCGTGCTGGCCATGCAGGCGGCCGGCATAGCGCCGGAGCGTATCGTGCTTGACCCGGGCTTCGGCTTCGGCAAGACACCACAACAAAACTTTCTCATGCTACGCCGCCTTGCCGATTTACGGATAGATGCCTATCCGTGGTTGCTGGGTATGTCGCGCAAGTCCATGCTGGGTCATGTAACGGGCAGGGGGCCGGGCAACCGCGTGGCTGCCAGCGTTGCAGCCGCCTTGGCCGGCGTGGCGCGCGGCGCCCATATCCTCCGTGTGCACGATGTTGCGGCCACTGTCGATGCGGTAAAAGTATGGCAGGCTACAGAACACGGATATTATCTATGACAGAACGTAAATATTTCGGTACCGATGGCATTCGCGGAGAGGTAGGCGGACCGACCATCAACGCGGAGTTCGCCTTGAAACTGGGCTACGCCGCAGGGCGGGTTCTGGCGCGCCAGCATCCCGGCCGCGGCAGGCCCGCCGTCGTCATCGGCAAAGACACACGCATTTCCGGCTATATGCTCGAGTCGGCTCTGGAAGCCGGTTTGTCGGCTGCCGGCATCGATGTCCTGCTTGCGGGGCCCGTGCCGACACCCGCGGTTGCTTACCTTACGCGCGCGCTACGATTGGTGGCGGGTATTGTGATCAGCGCATCGCACAACCCATACCAGGATAACGGGATCAAGTTCTTTTCCGCGCAGGGAATGAAGCTGCCCGACGAAATCGAGGCGCAAATAGAGGTTGCCATTGACGAACCACTGGGTTGCGTTGGTTCCGAGGCGCTTGGCCGAGCGAGGCGGATCGACGACGCAGGCGGGCGTTATATTGAATTCTGCAAGAGCACATTTCCCAACGAACTGGACTTGTCGGGCCTGACCATTGTGGTCGACGCGGCGCATGGGGCGGCCTATAACATTGTTCCTCATGTCTTTCGCGAATTGGGCGCGGAAGTTTTCGCGATCGGTTGTCAACCCGATGGCTTCAACATCAACGAGGGCGTGGGCGCCATGCACCCGGAGCAGCTCGTTGCAGAAGTGCGGGCTCGAGGCGCAGATCTGGGAATAGCGCTGGATGGCGACGCCGATCGGTTGCAAATGGTTGACGGCGATGGCCGTCTGTACAACGGCGACGAACTGCTGTACGCCATCGTGCGCGACCGCATGACTCAACGCACCGTGCAGGGCGTGGTCGGCACGCTCATGACCAACTTCGGCTTCGAGAAAGAGATGCAAAAACTGGGCGTGGGATTCGAGCGCGCCAAGGTAGGCGACCGCTATGTCCTGGAAGCCATGCAGAAGCGCGGTTGGCTGTATGGCGGCGAAAGCTCCGGACACTTGCTTTGCCTGGACTGCCACACCACCGGCGACGGCATTATTGCCGCCCTGCAGGTCCTCACAGCCATGAGCCGCAGCGGCCGAAAACTGGCTGAACTTGTGGCCGAATTGAAGATGTACCCCCAGAAGATGGTGAACGTGCCATTGCAGCCGGGGGTGAAGTGGCAGTCGCACTCGGGATTGCAAGCGGCCAAGGAGCAGGTCGAGCTTGACCTGAACGGCCGGGGACGCGTCCTTATACGCGCTTCCGGAACCGAACCCAAGTTGCGCCTGATGGTCGAAGCGGAGGACGCGTCGCTTGCCGAGGAAGGCGTGCGGCGATTAGTTGCCGTGAATCTTGGTGCCACCTGACGCCGCCGCACCGCCAGGCACCCAGCGCCGTCTGGCGTTAGCTTTCGCCGGACGACCCGTTTTCCACTATTTCGAAATTGAAACCGGCCTTGTTCCAGTCGCGTTTTTCCGACTGAAGCGAAAATTCCGAAAGCGGATGGTTGGCAAGCCATGAACTGTCGGCGCTGACGCGTATGCTTTTACCGTTGGCCAGTATGGTAATTGGCAGTGTGTCGTGATCGTCACGGCGACGCGACAGCAGCACGGCCAGTCGCAAACACAGTAATGCCAACCACTTGGCGCGCGTGGGCTCGCGTGTCTGCAGCTTGGCGATTTTCCCCTGATGCCCCAGGGCGAACATGGACAGCAGGATCTGGTCGTCTCTTGAAAACCCCGGCATATCGGCATGCTGCAGAATATAGGCACTATGCTTGTGGTAGTCGGCGTGGGCAATGCTGATGCCGGATTCATGCAGGTCGGCGGCCCAGCGCAAGGTGCGTTCCAGTTCATCTTTTTCCGGTCCGTCGGGCAGGCCCAATTGGCTGAAGAACTGCAGGGCGACGTGCTTGACACGCTCGGATTGGCGAGTGTCGACATGGTAGCGCTTGATGAACTGTCTGACGGTTTCATCGCGTTTGTCGTGATGCGAGTCGCGGCCCAGCAGATCGTAAAGCACACCCACCCGCAGCGCGCCTTCCCCGGGTTGCATCGATTTGATCCTGAGCTCCTGGAAGGCCGCCAGCATAATGGCCAAGCCCCCGGGCAGTACCAGTGAACGGTCGTGCTTCAGGCCGGGCAGCTCGCTCATGATGACCTTGCCGTCCTTCACGAGGCGGGCGCGCAAGAGTTCAAGTCCCTCCAGCGTAATACCCTTCTTTGACATCCCCCCTTCGATCAGGACGGCCAGCAATCCCTTTGCTGTTCCGGAAGAACCATAGGCCTCTTGCCAGCCGGTTTTCCGGTATTGCCGGGATATCCCTTCAAGTTCACGCCGAGCCGCAAACTGAGCCTGCTGCATGCGCGCTTCAGTAATTCGGCCGTCGGCAAAGAACTGGCGGGTGTAGCTCACGCAGCCCATGTACAGGGACGACATATGCAGGGGCTCGAAGCCTTTCCCGATGATGATCTCTGTGGAGCCCCCGCCGATGTCGATCATGAGCCGGCGGTTGGTTGATGGTGGGAGTTCGTTGGTGATGCCCGAAAAGATGAGTCGCGCTTCTTCTTGCCCGGCAATGACTTCAATGGGAAAGCCCAGTGCCTCCTCGGCGCGCGGCAGGATTTCGGCCGCGTTGCGCGCAATTCGGAACGTGTTCGTGGCCACGGCGCGCACGCGGTTCGGATGGAATCCGTCCAGCCGTTCGCCAAAGCGCTTCAGGACGGTGATGGCGCGTTGTATGGCTTCTTCGCTGATGACCTTGTCGTCATCCAGGCCGGCGGCCAGCCTGACAGATTCCTTGAGGCGGTCGATGGCGTATATTTGTGCAATTCCGTCTTGTTGCACGACGCGGCCGATAGAGAGCCGAAAACTGTTCGAGCCCAGATCGACGGCGGCAAGTAGGTAATCCATGATGTGTCATCTTGATTGAATACCTGGGGATTATAAGGAAGCGGAACCCTGGAATGATTGCTGCAGCGCTTGAGCGGCAAAATAAAGAAATGTTTTGATAGTATGGCACTGTGCAAGTACGAACGATGGCATTGTCATCGCAATGTAATGATAATGAAGTAAAAGACTGCCTCACTCACCGCATGGACTTACTGCCGTATGCTGCCCTCGTCGTCTAGCCCCACTTTGCTGAATCGCGAATTGTCGCTGCTCAAGTTCAATGAACGGGTGCTGGCAATGGCCGAGAACCCCAGTACGCCGCTGCTCGAGCGCCTGCGCTATTTGTGCATAGTAAGTTCGAACCTGGACGAGTTCTTCGAGATCCGGATATCCAGCCTGAAGGAGCAGCAACTCCAAAACCCCAATCTTATCGGCACCGATGGCTACATTCCCGGCGAAGCATTTGAGCGCGTACAGGTGGCCACGCATCAGCTCGTCGATCGCCAAAACAGCTTGCTGACCAACGATGTGCTGCCGAAGCTGCGGGAAGAAGGCATTGCCTTGCTTGATCCGGCTGACTGGACCGACCAACTGCGCGAATGGGCGTATGCCGGCTTCAATCGCGAGGTCATGCCCATGCTTACGCCCATCGGGCTGGATCCGGCACATCCATTTCCACGCGTCTTCAACAAGAGTCTGAACTTCATCATCTCGCTGTCGGGCCAGGATGCGTTCGGACGCAGCGCCTCCATCGCCATTGTCCAGGCGCCGCGCGCGCTGCCGCGCGTCATCAAGGTGCCCACCGAAGTCTCGGGGATTCCTCATGGCTACATACTGCTCACCGCGCTAATAGGGGCGTTTGTCGGTGACTTGTTTCCCGGCCTGGATGTGAAGGGATGCTATCAATGGCGCGTCACCCGAAACAGCGACCTATTCGTCGATGAAGAGGAAATAACCAATCTGCGGCATGCCTTGCAGGGCGAGCTTTCGCAGCGTAACTTCGGGGCGGCCGTGCGGCTCGAGATCGACCGGTTCATGCCACCGAACCTGGCGACATTCCTGCAGAAGGAATTTCACCTTCTACCGCAGGATACCTATCGAGTCAGTGGTCCGGTGAATCTGTCGCGCCTTATGCAGCTATGCAACGTGGTTGACCGGCCGGAACTGCTGTTTCCCGATCACCGCCCCGCAATGCCGCCGCCCTTCGATGCCGTGCGGGACAGGCCGGTGGAGCTTTTCGCCGCCATTGCCCAAAAAGACCGTCTGCTGCACCACCCGTACCAGTCATTCCAGCCGGTTCTCGACTTCCTGACCGCAGCGGCGCTTGACCCGGCGGTGGTCGCCATCAAGCAAACGATTTATCGCACCGGCGAAGATTCCGAACTCATGCGCTTGCTGGTGGCGGCGGCCAAGGCCGGCAAGGAAGTGACCGTGGTGGTCGAACTGATGGCCCGTTTCGATGAACAGACCAATATCAATTGGGCGGCCAAGCTCGAAGAGGTAGGCGCCCATGTCAGCTATGGCGTGGTAGGGCACAAAACGCATGCCAAGATGGTGCTGGTATTGCGTCGCGAGCATGGGCATATACGGCGTTATGGCCACCTGGGCACGGGGAACTATCACCCTAGCACGGCGCGCCTGTACACGGATTTTGGTTTGCTTACGGCCGATCAGAAGCTGTGCGAAGACATGGATAAGGTTTTTTCCCTGCTGACAGGCTTGGGCGCGCGCCGGCCACTGAAGCTGTTGCTGCAATCGCCGTTCACGCTGCATGAAACCATGGTGGCGCTTATACGCAACGAAGCCATTAATGCCAAAGCGGGCAAGAAGGCGCGCATCATGGCCAAAATGAACTCGCTGCTGGAGCCCATCATTATCGACGCGCTGTACAAGGCCAGCCAGGCGGGCGTCAAGATCGATCTTATCGTGCGCGGCGCCTGCGCCTTGCGTGCCGGCGTTGCGGGCTTGTCCGACAATATACGCGTGCGCTCCATCATCGGCCGATTCCTGGAGCATTCGCGTGTCTTTTATTTCTACGACAATGGAGCGGAGAATGTGTATTTGTCGTCGGCCGACTGGATGGACCGCAATTTTTTCCGGCGGGTCGAAATTGCATTTCCCATTCTGGACAAGGTGCTGAAAAAACGCGTTATAAACGAATCTTTCATGTACGCGCTGCGCGACAATCAGTGCGCCTGGCGGGCGCTGCCGGGGGGCACTTACATCAAAGTAAAAGGCCGGGGCGCGCCGTTCAGCCTGCATCACTACCTGACTCAGCAACTAGGACGCTAACTAATCTTCGCACTGTCACGAACGTGTCATATTGCAGGCCTAATATGACGTCTATGCAGGGTTAGCCTGTCTTAACCAGTCTTAGTTCAAGAGGATTCCTCTCTATGTTTAAACGCGTTTTATTACAGGTTTCAGTCGGCGTGGCGTTTGCTGCGGCATCCTTGACGGCGCATGCTGCCGATATCACTGGCGCGGGCGCATCCTTCCCGTTTCCCATCTACGCAAAATGGGCGGCTCAATACCAGAAAGAAACCGGCAATCGCATTAATTATCAGTCTATTGGTTCGGGTGGCGGTCAGCAACAAATCATTGCCAAGACAGTCGACTTCGGCGCGTCGGACGATCCAATGAAACCCGCAGCCCTGGAAGAAAACGGGTTGTTCCAGTTTCCAGCCATCATTGGCGGCACTGTGCCAGTAATTAACGTCGCGGGTATCAAGCCGGGCGAGCTGAAGCTTTCCGGTCCAGTCGTTGCCGATATTTTCCTGGGCAAGATCACGAAATGGGACGACGCGGCCATTAAGGCGCTGAACCCCGATGCCAAGCTGCCGAGCGCATCGATTATTGTGGTTCACCGCTCCGACGGTTCGGGCACCACGTTTGGCTGGACCAATTATTTGTCCAAGGTATCGCCCGCATGGAAAGACACAGTGGGCGAAGGCAAGGCGGTCAAGTGGCCTACAGGGCAGGGCGGCAAGGGCAACGAAGGCGTCGCCGCCTACGTGCGTCAGCTGAAGAACTCGATCGGCTATGTGGAATATGCCTATGCCAAGCAAAACAATCTGGCATGGACCCAACTGAAGAACAAGGACGGCAATTTCGTTCAGCCTACTCAGGAAGCATTTGCAGCCGCCGCCGCTAACGCCGACTGGAAAAGCGCCCCCGGTATGGGTGTAGTCCTTACGGAAGAGCCCGGTGCCGATTCGTGGCCGGTCACGTCAGCCAGTTTCATCCTGCTGCATAAGAAGCAGGACAAGCCGGAAAATGCAAAAGAAGTGTTGGCGTTCTTCGACTGGGCCTTTAAAAAGGGCGACGCCATGGCCGCCGAGCTCGACTACGTGCCTATGCCCGATAATGTCACCAGCTTTATCGCAGACAGCTGGAAGACGGATATCAAGGGTACTGATGGCGCTGCCGTCTGGAAGTAATGCATGAAACGGGCCTTTTCGGGCTCGTATATGCGCACGAAAGACGGTGCTGTGCAGACAGCACCGTCTTTCGTATGTAAAAATCATGGTGTTTTCCCTTAAATTTGGTGTGGTGTCCCGTGTGTATCTCTGTGGTCTTTGCAACAACAAAAAGCCGAAATGAAAAAGAATAACCAGAATGCGCTTATGGACACCTTGTTCAGAAGCCTGACGCGCACATTCGCGTTCTTTGTATTCATGTTGCTGGCGGCCATCATGGCGTCGCTGCTGTACGGCAGCCGCGAGTCGATTGCCGAACATGGCATTGCGTTCCTATGGACCAATAACTGGGATCCAGTACAAAACATTTATGGCGCGATGGTGCCGATAGTCGGCACCTTGCTCACATCGGCCATCGCGCTTGTCATCGCCGTGCCCGTGTCATTTGGCATCGCCATGTTTCTGACCGAGCTGTCCCCCGTCTGGTTGCGCCGGCCTCTGGGCACGGCCATTGAAATGCTGGCTGCCATCCCTTCCATTATTTACGGAATGTGGGGCCTGTTCGTCTTCGTGCCTATCTTTCAGGAATACGTGCAACCGCATGTCATTGACTTCTTCGCCGGCGTTCCTGTGCTGCAGGACATCTTCGCCGGCCCCCCGTTCGGCATTGGCGTGTTCACGGCGGGGCTTATCTTGTCGATCATGGTCATCCCCTTCATTACGGCAGTCATGCGCGATGTGTTCGAGCTCGTGCCGCCCTTGCTGAAGGAGTCGGCCTACGGCCTGGGCAGCACAACGTGGGAAGTCGTCTGGAAAGTCGTTCTGCCGTATACGAAAAGCGGCGTCATCGGCGGCATTATGCTGGGTCTGGGGCGCGCACTGGGCGAAACCATGGCAGTCACCTTCGTGATCGGCAACGCGTTCAATTTGCCGTCGTCCATATTCGCACCATCGAACTCCATTGCGTCGGCCCTGGCCAACGAATTCAACGAAGCGGGCGGCATGCAGAAAGCGGCGCTGCTTGAACTCGGCCTCATCCTGTTTCTCATCACCACGGTCGTGTTGTCTCTTTCCAAACTGTTGCTTCTTCGCCTGTCAAAGAGCGAAGGCGTGACGCACTAGACTGGCGCCCATTATGTTCTCGCCCGATTCCCTCGTTACCCTTTCGAATCCCGTCTACCGAAAACGCCAGCGTTTCAATCGCATCATGCTCGGGCTCTCTGCCAGCACGGTCATTTTTGGATTGTTTTGGCTGTGCTGGATCATTCTTACCTTGTTCGTCAAGGGCGGTTCCGCCTTGTCCTTGACCCTGTTGACCGAAAGTACGCCGCCCCCAGGCGCGGACGGCGGCTTGCTCAACGCCATACTGGGCAGCATGATGATGGCGGCGGTGGGCACGCTGATCGGCACACCCATCGGCGTATTGGCAGGCACCTATCTGGCCGAGTATGGCCAGCGCGGCTGGCTGGCTCCTGCAACGCGCTTTCTGAACGATGTTTTGTTGTCCGCGCCGTCGATTGTCATTGGGCTGTTCATTTATGCCACCTACGTGGCGCAGGTAGGGCATTACTCGGGATGGGCGGGCGCCTTGGCCTTGTCCATACTGGTGATTCCGGTCGTTGTCCGCTCGACCGACAACATGCTCATGCTGGTGCCCAATAGCCTGCGCGAAGCCGCTGCGGCACTGGGCTGCCCGCAGTGGCGCGTTGTCATGTTCATCTCTTACCGGGCTGCCCGCTCGGGCATCATTACCGGCGTCTTGCTGGCCATTGCCCGCATCTCGGGCGAGACGGCGCCATTACTATTCACCGCGCTCAATAATCAGTTCATGTCTTTGAATATGAACGCGCCCATCGCCAACCTGCCCGTGGTCATATTCCAGTACGCCGCCAGTCCGTTCGAGGATTGGAACCGACTGGCGTGGGCGGGTGCGGTTCTGATCACCTTGCTGGTGCTGGGCATCAACATTGCCGCCCGCAGCCTTTTCCGTAAATAATCACGTCAAGGGGGACTACCCCCTTGCGGAGAATCACTTATGCCAACTTCCATTTCTGCAAGTCGAACCAAGCTCGAAGTAAGGGACCTGAACTTTTATTATGGCAAGTATCAGGCAATTAAAGACGTCAGTCTGAACATCAAGGAGCACAAGGTAACGGCGTTTATCGGACCCTCGGGTTGCGGTAAATCCACGCTGCTCCGGTGCTTCAACCGGATGTTCGAGCTGTATCCCGGACAACGCGCCGAAGGTGAAATCAACCTGGATGGCGAAAATCTGCTTGCCTCCAAAGTCGACATTTCCCTGATCCGCGCCAAGGTCGGAATGGTATTCCAGAAGCCAACGCCATTTCCCATGAGCATCTACGACAATATCGCCTTCGGGGTGCGCCTGTTCGAAAAGCTCAGCAAAGGCGAAATGGACGAACGCGTCGAATGGGCGCTATCCAAGGCGGCGCTTTGGAACGAGGTCAAAGACAAGCTTAACCAAAGCGGCAACAGCCTGTCGGGTGGCCAGCAACAGCGCCTGTGCATTGCCCGCGGCGTCGCCATCAAGCCCGAGGTATTGCTGCTCGACGAGCCATGCTCGGCGCTGGACCCCATATCCACCGCCAAAATCGAAGAGCTCATCGCTGAGATCAAGCACGACTACACCGTCGTCATCGTGACGCACAACATGCAACAGGCGGCGCGCTGTTCGGACTACACTGCCTATATGTACTTGGGCGAATTGATGGAATACGGCGAAACGGACCAGATATTCGTCAAGCCGGCCCGCAAGGAAACGGAAGACTACATCACAGGACGATTCGGCTAGGAGAACATCCATGACCGGCGCGACGGGCCGATACCTGGTGCTTTTATCCACGCGGGACCCTCTGCAAGCAAGCAGAGCGCTGGCCGAACAGGCGCATGTCCGGGTGATCGCCTCGCATGATATCGACACGGCCAGGAAGCAGGGCATGCGCCTCGATGCGCAGTGCGCTATTGTGTATGAGCGTATTGGGGTGGCGGTGTTGCGCTGCAAGCCCGACGGCGAACAGCGCCTCCAGGCGGCGGCAAACGTCGACGGCCAAAGCATTCTGGCCATCGAGCCGGAGCGGCGCGTGTACGCTATTGGGACGCAGCGTTTCCCGCTCGATCCCAACCTCCCGGCTAGCGCCGATGTAACGGTTTCCACGTGGGGGCTGCAGCTAACAGGCGCAGCGGTATCAGCTTACACCGGTGCCGGCGTACGCGTGGCGATCCTTGATACGGGTCTAGACCTGCAGCATCCGGATTTCGACAGTCGCGCAATCGTCGCGCGCTCTTTTGTCGACGGCGCTAATGCGCACGATGGCAATGGCCATGGCACGCATTGCGCAGGCATTGCCATGGGGCCAAGGCAGCCGCGCCAGCCACCCCGATACGGCGTCGCGGGCGAAGCCGGCATGTATATCGGCAAGGTGCTTGGCGATGAAGGTGGAGGCGCCGACGGCGAGGTGCTGGACGGCATTAACTGGGCTGTCGAGAACGGGTGTCATATTATTTCCATGTCTCTGGGCAGCGCCGTTCAGCCGGACCAGGGCTATTCACGTATCTTCGAGGAAGTCGCCCGCCGCGCCATGGCTGCGGGAACCATCATGATCGCGGCGGCCGGCAACGATAGCCGACGACCCGAATGGATCGCTCCGGTATCCCATCCAGCGAACTGCCCATCCATCATTGCGGTTGCTGCTGTCGATGAGCATATGGAAATCGCCCCGTTCTCCTGCGGCGGCCTGGTCGGCGACGGGGGCGAAGTCGACATTGCCGCGCCTGGGGTTTCCATTGAATCATCGTGGCCTGTCCCGCAATTGCGCCGGGCAATCAGCGGCACCAGCATGGCGGCGCCATTCGTGGCGGGAATCGCGGCGTTGTTTGCACAATCCCGGCCAGATGCCCGCGGGCGCCATCTGATCGATTTACTGATCGCCCAAGCGCGACCGCTGGCTCTGCCTACTCGCGATGTCGGAGCCGGACTCGTACAATCCCCTTGACATTTCGTGGTGTTACACTTCGTATGAATATGGTCCCGGTTTCCATCTTGCTGGACGATATAAACGCCGAAAATTTCGCCGATATGGTCGCACTTTGCCGAACCAACGGTTTGGTGGTCGAACGTGAAATGTTGGCGATCGGCGTGATTTCCGGACAGGTTGAAGCTTCAAGAATACCCGAGCTCGAAAAGCTGCGCGGAGTACGCTATGTGGAAGATGTTCGCGCCGTGCGAGGTATGGTTAAGCCATTGAAACCATAACAATTCTTGCTATTTGGTTTTATACCTAAAAGACCTTGTCTGCCGCATTTGTTTGAAATGTAAGTCTCGGGTAAGTATCGCGTGATAGCTGCGTTTTCAGCCATTTCATGCCTCAAATTTCTCTCCACGTTTACCCTCTGTTCCATTTCAATAGTCAAAATCAAGACACTTTATGTCCGTTTCAAATGAGTGGCTGCAATTGACTTTTGATAATCTGAATTGCGTCCAAAATAAAAACAAATTGAAACATTGGCGCGCTTGTTCTTGATTTGAAAACCGAGTAGTTGGTAAATAACAACACCAACGCAGGGTGCCGACCATTGCGTTGCAAATTTCCGAAGTCACGCCGCAACTGTCTTTTAACGAGGCGGGCGCAGCTTGACATCTGAAGCTCGAAGGCGGTTCAAACGTCAAAGCAATACTCAAAGGAGAGTAGCAGTGAAAGAGACAAAATTACACACTAACGACAACGGTTCCAAAGCACGTCGCGGTTTTCTAAAGACCAGCGCCGGTGTGGCAGGTGGATTGATGGCGTCGGGTGCGGTCAGCACCACGGCGTTCGCGCAGAGCAAAGACTATCCTGCACTGGGCAACTACCCGGAAGGCGTTAAGGGTGACACGGTCGTTGCCGGTCTAACGCTGGATTTGACTGGACCGTATTCCGCTGAAGGAGCGGGCCAGCGCCGCGGCTTCGAGCTTGCGGCTGAAATGATCAACAACGGCGACGAGCGCATCAAGAAAGTATCGCCGCTAACCAAGAAAGGCATCCTGGGCAAGAAGCTGGTCTTAATGGTCGGCGATGCCGAAACCAAGCCAAACAGCGCCGTGCAGGCCGCCACGCGTTTCATTCGCCAAGACAAGGCAATGATGATCTCGGGCAGCGTCAGCAGCTCGGTCGCGATCGCCTTGCAGAACACCTGCGAACGCGCCAAGACCTTGTACTTTCCGGTCATCAGCGGCTCCAGCGACACCACCGGCAAGGACTGCCGCCGCTACGGTTTCCGCCTGTGTCATCACGCCTACACGGCAGCCAAGGCCATTGCTCCTCCGCTGGCCGAAGCATACGGCAAGAAGATGAAGGCAATTTATCTCGTGCCCGACTACAACTACGGCCACTCCATCCACGACCACATGCGCGAATTCACCGAAGCGCAGGGCTGGACCACTATCGATTCGCCGCAAATCCACCCGCTCGGCGCAACCGATTACAGCGCATACCTGCTGAACATCGCCAACAGCGGCGCCGACATCCTCATCAACCTGGATTACGGTGCCGACGCGGTCAACTCGGCCAAGCAGGCGCACGAGTTCGGCGTGCTCAAGAACATGAAAATGTGCGTGCCCTACATGCCCGCCTACATGTTGGAAGAGGTCGGCCCTGAAATCATGGCAGGCGTATTCGGCACCATGGACTTCTGGTGGACTGTCGCCGATACGAATCCGGTTGCCAAAGACTTCGTCGAGGCATACGAGGCCAAATACAACAGCAAGCCGCGCGATCCGGAACATAACGCCTATATGACCATGCTGCTGTGGGCAGATGCCATTGAACGCGCCGGTACCTTCTACCCCGCCGAAGTGGTCAAGGCGCTCGAAGATGGCGTCAACCACAAGCGTCCTCACACCATGGGCGGCGAAGTCTACTTCCGAGCCGAAGACCATGATGGCGCGGCGAACTTTGCTGTTGTTCGCGGCAAGGCACCTGGCGAAATCAAAAACAAGGACGATCTGGTTGACCTGGTCGCCGTGGCCGATGGCGTTACAACGCTGCCGCCTGTCGGCTACGCCGGTTGCAAGATGTCGCCAGCCGCTTAAGGTATTTGATTCGGTCGTTTCATAAAAAGAGGGGGGACTCGTATGCCTAGTCTGGGCCTATTCCTGTCACAAGTTTTCAATGGCCTTGCACTGGGGGTACTGCTCTCCCTCATTGCGGCCGGTCTGACCATTATTTACGGCACGCTTGGCGTGATCAACTTTGCGCATGGCGCACTGTTCGTCGTTGGCGCCTATGCCGGTTTTTCCGTGTTCACAGCCACAGGCTCGTTCGTCCTTAGTATCGCTGGCGGCGCGCTGGCAGCGATGGTGGTTGGACTGATCATGGAAAGAGGCCTGATCAAGCGGTTTTATAACCGCCCGGTCGAGGACCAGATCCTGGTCACATTCGGCATCAGCATTGTGCTGGTGGAAATTATCCGCGCCATTTACGGTGGTGTCGGGCAACGTGTGCCTATTCCCTCATGGGGCGAAGGAGTGGTCGACATGGGGTTCGTCATGTACCCCTTGTACCGCATCCAGATCCTGGGTATTGCCACTGGGGCGTTGGGACTCTGCTGGTTGGTGCTGTACCGCACCAGTTTGGGCCTGATCATTCGTTCCGGTATTGAAGATGCACTCATGGTTCGCCTGCTGGGTATCAATATCCAGCGCGCCTTCCTTATTGTCTTTGGCGTGGGTGCCGCAGTGGCCGGCTTTGCCGGCATGATCTACGCGCCTATCGTTTCCATCGTCCCGGACATGGGCTTCAGGATTCTGATCCAGTCGTTCGTGGTGGTGGTGATCGGCGGTGTGGGGTCTTTCCCGGGCGCCATATTGGGCGGGCTTATCGCCGGGCAGATTCTTAGTCTTACATCGCTTGTCGACCCCGTGTATTCCGATGTCATGCTGTTCGCAGCCATGGCGTTAGTTCTTATTTTGCGTCCCCAGGGTCTTCTGGGTGTGGAGGGCAGGGCATGAACCAGCCAAACAATACAGCGGCCATCGACGCCGGCACAACGCCGTCGAACCCGCAGGTTTCATCGACCGCGCCCCGCGCGGGCCGCCTGCGGCGGCGCTACAGCGTAGAGGTCATTACCGGCATTATCCTTATGCTGGCGCCATTTGCGGCGCCACTGATCGGCGCGGGCCCCGACCTGCTAGGACGGGTCCTGATCTGGGGCCTGTTCGGCCTGGGTTTCGACCTGTTGTTCGGTTATGCGGGCCTCTTGTCCTTCGGACAGGCGGCGTTCTATGGCACGGGCGCTTTCGTCACCGCCTATCTGCTCACCACGGGTATTATTCCCAACATGCTGCTTGCCTTGGTCGTGGCGATGCTGGTCGCCTCGGTGTTGGGCCTGCTCATTGGCTATTTGACGTTGCGGCGTAGCGGCATTTACTTCGCCATGAGCACGCTGGCATTCGCCGAGATGATCTACTTCCTTGAATTCGGCCCCATGCGGGAATGGACGGGCGGGGAAAACGGCATACCCGGCATCCCGGAACCCATGATCGACTTGGGGTTCTATAGCTTGGTCATTCAACCCGGCTGGCCGATGTACACCTTTCTTGCCTGCATGTTCTTCGTTGGCTTCATCATTGCCCGACGCATTTCGTTGTCGCCTTTCGGTGTCGTTCTTACCGCCATTCGCGGCAACCCGACCCGCGCCATGGCCGTTGGCCACAAGATTCAGCGCTACAAGCTGGCGGTGTTTGTTGTCGCAGCTGCTTACGGCGGCGTGGCGGGTGGCTTGCTGGGCCTGTTCCAGGGCTATATGCCTCCGGATGCCTTTAACCTGCATACGTCGTCCGAACTGGTCATCCAGACGGTGATGGGCGGCTCGGGTACCTTGTTCGGGCCACTGCTGGGTGCACTGATCTGGCTCTACCTGTACGAAGTCCTGCAATTCGTCGAATCCGTCGGGCCATACTGGCGCCTGATCCTGGGTGTGATCTTCGTCGTCCTGATCACAGTGTTCCGTCGCGGTATTTGCGGCGAATACATAGCTTGGCGCAATAAACGCATGACGAATCGTCTGACTCGCGCCATGCACGAGGTCGACTCCAGTCAACCGCATGCACGCAAAAGCAGTGTGCCACTTGATATGCGCGCAGTCGTTGCTGCGCCAAAAGGTACGCCGGTATTGCGGGCCGACAACATCGCCAAGCACTACGGCGGCGTCAAAGCGGTCAAGGGCGTGTCGATCTCCATCGAAGAGGGCGAGCTCCGCGGCCTGATCGGGCCCAATGGCGCCGGCAAGTCCACCTTCTTCAAGATGCTGGCCGGCGAAATCGTTCCCACTTCGGGCACAGTCTTCATGCGTGGCCAGAACATCACAGGCATAGGCGTCACACAAGTGTGCCAAATGGGCATGAGCAAGAGCTATCAGGTCAACGAACTCTTCGACGCGCTTACCGTACGCCAGAACATCCTGATGTCGGTTCTGGGTAAAAAACGTGGCTCGTTCCGATTCGACGCATTGGTCAGTCTTGATACCGATACCGCCACCAACGACCAGGTCGAAGCCGCAATGGAGCTGGTGGAACTTGGCCACCGTGCCGATACGCTGGTGCACGAATTGTCTTATGGCGAAAAGCGCCGCGTGGAAATCGGGCTGGCACTGGCTACGGGCGCAAACGTCTTGCTGCTCGACGAGCCGCTGGCCGGCATGAGTCCCGAAGAGCGTGTTCAAACCGTGGCTTTGCTAAAGAGCATACGGCGCGGACGCACGGTTCTTATCGTCGAGCACGATATGGACGCCATGTTCGAATTGGCAGACAAGATCACTGTCTTGTATGACGGCAATTTCCTGGCGGAAGGCACGCCTGACGAAATCCGCAACAGCAAGGCCGTTCAGGATGCATATCTGGGAGGCGTGGAAGAATCATGAGTTTGCTTCAAGTTGATGGTGTAAACACCTTTTATGGCGACTCGCATATATTGTTCGATGTGTCGCTGAACGTTAACGAAAACGAAGTGGTGGCCCTGCTGGGCCGCAACGGGGCGGGAAAATCCACGTTGCTCAAGACGATCGCGGGGGCGCTGAGCGCCCAGTCAGGCAAGATTACGTTCAATGGCAAGTCCATCGAGCACATGCCGGCGCACCTGATCGCAAGGGAGGGCTTGCAATTGGTGCCCGAAGAGCGTCGTGTAATCGGCGGCATCAGCGTGCACGAAAATCTGCAGTTGGCGGCAATGACGGCGGCCAAGCCATTGGGTTTCGACGAGATCTACCGCACGTTCCCCCGGCTGGACGAGCGCCGCAACAACAAGGGGCGCGAGCTTTCGGGCGGCGAACAGCAAATGGTGGCCATAGCGCGCGCCATGATCCGCGACGCGAAGTTGATCCTGCTGGACGAGCCTTTCGAGGGGCTTGCTCCGCTTATCGTCAAGGACTTGATGCAGGTATGTCAGGACTTGGCGCGTCAGGGCCGCACCATTGTGGTGGTTGAGCAAAACGTGGCGGCCGCGCTATCCATGGCCGACCGTTGCTACTTGCTCAATACCGGCCATGTGGTCTTCGAAGGCACGACCGACGAGCTGCACGCAAAGCCCGAGATCATGAACCGTTATCTCGGCGCGGCGGCTTGACGCCATGTATATATATAAGCAGGAGTGTATGTAATGTCGTCTACTATTGATTCCATACTGGTCGAGGACCGCGTATTTCCACCACCCGCCAATATCGTGGCGAAAGCGGCCGTTTCGGGCATGGAAAGCTACAAGGCGTTATGCGATGAGGCCGAACAGGACCCGCAAGGGTTCTGGGGCCGCATGGCGCGTGAAAACCTGCGCTGGACCAAGCCTTTCACCAAGGTTCTGGACGAGTCCAACGCCCCGTTCTACACCTGGTTCGACGATGGCGCGCTAAACGTTTCGGAAAATTGCCTGGACGTTCACCTGACCAACGGCAATGCCGATAAGACCGCCATCATTTTTGAAGCCGACGATGGCAAGGCGCAACATATCAGCTATAGCCAGCTGCACGCCAAAGTTTGCCGGGTTGCCAACGGTATCAAGGCGTTGGGCTACAAGAAGGGCGACCGGGCCATCATCTACATGCCCATGTCGATCGAAGCCATTGCATCAATGCAAGCGTGCGCCAGATTGGGCATAACCCATTCCGTGGTCTTCGGCGGGTTCTCCGCCAAGAGCCTGCACCAGCGCATTGTCGATGTGGGCGCTACACTGGTCATTACCGCCGACGCACAATTGCGTGGCGGTCGCGCCATCGCGCTTAAGACGGCGGTCGATGAAGCCCTGAACGACGACGGCGGCGATATCGTCACCAAGGTCATTGTCTACCAGCGTGCAGGCATCGAAGTCGCCTGGAACGCGGCGCGCGATGTCTGGCTGCACGATCTGGAAGAAGGCAAAGCGGATACCTGCGAACCGGTGCCCGTCGAAGCCGAACATCCGCTGTTCATCCTGTATACATCCGGTTCAACCGGCAAGCCCAAGGGCGTGCAGCACTCGTCCGCAGGCTATCTGTTGTGGGCCAAGATGACCACCAACTGGGTGTTCGATGCCAAACCCGACGATGTGTTCTGGTGTACGGCCGATGTGGGCTGGGTTACGGGCCACACGTATATCGCCTACGGCACGCTTGCCGCCGGGCTGACGCAAGTCTTGTTCGAGGGCATACCCACGTACCCCAATGCGGGTCGCTTCTGGGAAATGATCCAACGCCACAAGGTCAGCATTTTCTACACCGCGCCGACGGCCATCCGGTCGTTGATCAAGGCGGCGCAGGTCAACCCCGAAACCCATCCACAGCGCTACGATCTCTCCAGCCTGCGGCTGCTGGGTTCCGTGGGCGAGCCCATCAATCCCGAGGCATGGATCTGGTATCACAATAATGTCGGTAATAGCCGTTGCCCCATTGTAGATACATGGTGGCAAACCGAGACGGGGGGACATATTCTTGCGCCTTTGCCGGGTGCCACTCCCCTGAAACCCGGCTCATGCACGTTTCCATTGCCAGGCATCGTAACCGGCATTGTCGACGACAAGGGCGTGGAACTGGCGCCCGGACGCGGCGGCTACCTGGTGATCAAGCGTCCCTGGCCCGCCATGATACGCACCGTATGGGGTGATGAGGAACGGTTCAAAAAAAGCTACTTTCCGCCGGAACTCAATGGCTATTACATGGCCGGCGACAATGCGCAACGCGACACCGACGGCTATTACTGGATCATGGGCCGTACGGATGACGTTCTTAGTGTGTCGGGCCATCGACTTGGTGGAACCGAAATCGAATCGGCGCTGGTGGCGCACGAGCTCGTGGCGGAAGCCGCTGTCGTAGGCCGGCCCGATGCCACAACGGGTGAAGCGATCGTGGCATTCGTCATTCTTAAAGGGCAGGTGCCCGATGGCGAAAAGGCCAAGGCCCTGGCAAAAGAGCTGCGTGACTGGGTAGCCAGCGAAGTCGGTCCCATCGCCAAACCGCGCGATATCCGATTCGGCAATAACCTGCCAAAAACACGGTCCGGGAAGATTCTGCGGCGTTTGCTGCGGGTCGTTGCTGAAGGCCAGGAAGTGACGCAAGACGTCTCTACCCTGGAAAATCCCGATGTCCTAAAGCAGTTTACTGACGTTTACTAACGCGGTATGCCCACTTGCCCCTGCCAGGCGCCAGCCTGGCAGGGGCAAGTATTTTGGCTCAAGGAGCAGGCACTGTGATTAACCTGGAAGTTGGTACTGTCATCCCCACCGACACGGGGATGTTGGGCGGCGGCCTCTGCCGAGACTTTACGGATTCAACCATATTGTCCGACCAAGCGCACGACATGGGCCAGGTCAAACTCGCCCTGAGCGGCGTAATGGTGGTTTCCAGCAGCGACGGCCACTGGGTGGTGCCTCCCAACAGGGCTCTTTGGCTGGCACCCCGCGTGACACACAAGATTCGCATGCTGGGCAAAGTGCAGCTGCGTTCGGTTTTCATTAATTCAGACTTTCTGCATGGGCTTCCCATGAAAAGTCGGACTCTGCCGGTCTCGCCGCTTTTTCGGGAAATCGTGTCCGTCGTGGCTGCGGCACCGTCGCGTGACGGATCATGCCGGCGGACCACGTTGCTGATGGAACTCCTGCTCGAGGAGATTACCCGCCACGCGGATTCACCTCAGCGTCTGCCCACGCCGCACGACTACCGTCTGGCAACCATATGCACGCATATACAGGAGCATCTGGATGACACCAAGACATTGCAGGAATGGGCTAAAGACCTTGGATACGA
>CAZONP010000014.1:20220-23803 GCA_964581155.1 uncultured Candidimonas sp.
GTTCCTGTCGCGTGGATATGCAACGTTATCCTGGGAAGCGGCGCACATAATTCACGCAGCTTTTCCACGAACGGATCCGTCTGGGCATCCCGCACGAAATAATGCAGATCGGCCGCCGGCGTGTTGCCGCTGCCCTGCAGTTCCTCCAACGAGGCAAGCCACGATAGGAATGGCGTCACGCCAATGCCGGCCGCGACCCATATCTGGCGTGCCCGTTTGTCACGCCGGTTCATATCGAAGTGGCCATAAGGGCCTTCGATCGTTGCTGACTGGCCTATGTTCAAACTATGCGCGAGTTTATTGGTGTAGTCGCCCAGGGATTTGATCTGAAATACAACGCGGCGCTCCGGGCGGTGGGCGCTCGCGATAGTAAACGGATGCGCCCCTTCCGAGCGATCGAATGTGACAAACGCAAACTGCCCCGGCTTATGCCCTGGCCATTTCTGTTCCAGCTGGCACGTTATCTCGGTGACGCCAGCGCCCGGATGGGCAATAGCCGCGATGGTTGCGTTGAACCGACGGCTCTTGCCGATATGTCCCATGAGGACTTGCACGCTTGCCACTGCACCCGTCGCCATCATGGCGAGCATCAACAGGCCCAGCGGTTCGGACCAGTACTGGTTGGGCGCCATCACAACCGTATGGAACACCAGCGCCAGGTAAAGGAAGGGCATGGCTCGATGAACGTAACGCCACATGCGGTACGGAAAGCGTTTCCACAAGGTGATGGCCAGCATGATGAGTAGGGCATAGACGGCCCATTCGCCAAGGTCTTTCGATATGTCGCGCATGGCATGGGCGAAAGCAGTCAAATCGCCTTTCGGTGGACGTCCGGCGCGGCCTATAAGCGCTTTGAGCAGATCGCTGGACATGTCCAGCAGCCAATGTGCCGCCGCGAACACAATGGCCAATATTCCCGCCCATTTGTGCAGGCGGTACACGCGGTCCATTCCGCCTAATGGGCGCTCCAGCCAGGCGGGCCGGGTCGCCAGCAGCATGATGAGCGACATAAGGCCAATGGACCAGAGCCCGGTCAGAAGCAGTGCCTGTTGGCGTATCAACCACGGCAGCGACGCCGACGTTGTGGGGTTCACGTAAAAGAAATCCCATCCCCACGCCAAAGTGATGGCGGCGAGTAAGGCGGTAAGCACGGTTTTCATGAGCGGGATCCGGTGGAGAGGTGCCGGTCCAATTTCAGACCGTACGGCCATTGTGCGGATCCGTGCATGAACCTTTTCTGAATCTCGTGTTCATCTTGCGTTCATCTGTTTGGCGTTATAAGTGCTGCATGCTTGCCGCATCCCGATGTCACGGCGGCACCGGAGCCCTGAATGCTGAAAAAAATCTTTGCCGTTGCTTTCTGTTCCGCCGCACTCTTGGGTGCCATGGCGCCTTTTACGGCCAGTCATGGGCATGGCCACGAGGACGACCATGAACAGGCGCGCCGCGCGCTGGAGGCGGGCCACATCCTGCCCTTGCGTACCGTTATGGACCAGGTTGAACGCGACATTCCCGGCCAGATTGTCAAAATAGAGTTTGACGACGACGATGACGACGACGGCTCATGGATTTACAAGATCAAGGTGTTGCAGCCTGACGGCAAATTGATCAAGCTCAAGATCGATGCCCGTGACGGCGCTATCCTGAAGTCCAAGGGGCCTATTGCGCCTCATGGTGAACATTGATGCGTATTCTGGTGGTTGAAGATGAACCAACACTTGCAGCGCAAGTTGCAAGTGCTTTAGTGGCCAACGGGTATGTGGCGGAAATTGCCACCGATGGCCAACAGGCTCACATGCTGGGCGAAGTCGAGACCTACGACGCCGTGGTGCTCGACCTTGGCCTGCCTGTCATGGATGGCATCACCGTTTTAAAAAAATGGCGTGCGGGCGGGCTTACAGTGCCCGTATTGATACTGACGGCGCGCGATCACTGGCACGAGAAAGTGGCCGGCATCGACGCCGGCGCGGACGATTACCTGACCAAGCCCTTCCATATGGAAGAACTGCTCGCTCGGGTACGCGCGCTACTGCGCCGGGCTGCGGGGCTGGCCAGCCCTGAATTGCGTTGTGGCGATGTCACACTGGACACGCGTAGCGCACGCGTCAGCGTAGACGGCCAGCCCATCGCGCTCACCAGCCACGAGTTCCGAGTGCTCGACTTTCTTATGCATCACCAGGGCACCGTGGTTTCCCGCTCCACTCTTACCGAGCATATCTATGCCCAGGATTTTGATCGGGACTCCAACACCATTGAAGTCTTTGTGGGCCGTTTGCGCAGGAAGCTGCCGCCGGGCATGATCGAGACGGTTCGCGGCTTTGGGTACAGGCTGGCCGCGCCCACATGACAGAGCGGGTTCAGGCGTCCCGGTGGAATTCACTGCGCTTGCGCATGCTGGTCGGCACGCTGGCCTGGATACTCGTCTCGATTGCGGCTGCCGGGTGGGGATTGGGAGCGTTGTTCCAGCAACATGTTGGCAGGCAGCTGCACGCCGAACTGAAAACACATCTGGATCAGCTTACCGCCGCGCTCGAAGTAGGCGAAGCGGGCGAGCTGTCGGCTCCCGCGCCACTTAGCGATCCGCGGTTCGGAAAGCCGTTATCGGGGTTGTACTGGCAGGTCGATCGGCTGTCGAGCTCAAATGCTCCCCCCGAAGCCGGCGTGCTGCGGTCCCGATCCTTATGGGACACCGTATTGCGCACCCAGGCCCCTGCCGTACTGGATGGGGCGGATCACACCCACTCGATGGCGGGCCCCGATGGCCGAATGCTGTCCGTCGTCGAACGCGCGATTCAGCCCGACGTAAGCGCCGCGTCTTCCTGGCGCCTCATGGTGGCCGCCGACCAGAGTCTTGTTGCCGAACCGACGGATCGATTTTTCCGCATGCTTATTTCGGCGCTGAGTATTCTTGGAATCGGACTGATGACGGCGGCGATCGTGCAAGTTGTCATTGCGTTGAAACCGTTGAGCCAGCTTCGCCGGCAACTCGGCGCATTGCGCGAGGGAAAAACATCACGCATCGAAGGGCGATTCCCTGCGGAAGTGCAGCCCCTGGTGGATGATTTCAATGGCGTGCTGATGGCGAATGCCGACATCGTCGCGCGCGCCCGCACGCAAGCCGGCAACCTGGCTCACGCCGTCAAAACGCCGTTGACCATATTGGCCAATGCGGCGGAGCAAGAGAACACGGCGTTTGGACAATTGGCGATGGAGCAGGTGGCAATGGCGCGACGCCAGGTCGACTATCACCTGGCGCGGGCGCGCGCCGCCGCCATGCAGGCTTCGGGCCTACGCACACCGTTGCGGCGGCCGCTCGAAGCCCTGCTTCGGGTGATGGAACGTCTTTATGCGGATCGCGGCCTTAGCATCGGCTTGATGCCAATTGCCGGCAGCTTGGTCTTTCGCGGCGAAGAGCAGGACCTGCAGGAAATGCTGGGCAATTTGTTGGACAACGCGTGCAAATGGGCGGCCTCCCGGGTGGAGGTCCGCGCCAGCCAGACCGGGCACGACTTGCACATCACGATAGATGACGACGGCAAGGGCTTGAAGGCAACGGAATACAGTGCCATATTCGCGCGCGGGG
>CAZONP010000015.1:0-3281 GCA_964581155.1 uncultured Candidimonas sp.
GGGCCGACCAGCAAGCCCACTGCGCCGAACAATTGGCGCAGGCCCAGGACGATCTTGAAACAGCGGCGGCGCGCACAGAAGAGGCGCGCGCGCAGGCTGAAGAGGCACAGGCCGTGTTGCCGGCCATCGAGGATCGGGTTCGGCTGGCTTCGGCATCCCGGGACGATATGCGCGGCGTGCTGGCTCGGGTCGAGCAGGCGCTGGCGTTGGCCGCTCAGGCCCAGCGCGATGCCGATCGCCAGATGCAGTCGCTCGAGCTGCGGCGCGAGAGGCTGGAGGCGGAACTGCGCGGTCTGAATGCGCCCGACCCGGACAACATAACGCGCCTGGCGGGCGACAGCCAGGCCATGAGCGAGCAATTGCAGAATGCCCAGGCGCAACTGGTCGAACTCGAGGACCGCCTGCCACAGTTGGAAGAGCAGCGCAGTGTCGCTCAGCTTGCTTCGCAGTCCGAGGCCCAGGCGGTGGCCAAACTGGACGCGCGCCTGGCCGCCCTGAGCAAGCTTCAGGAAGATGTGCAGAAGCAAGGCGCGCTCGAGCCGTGGCTGGCACGACATGAACTGACATCCTTAGTGCGGTTGTGGCAGCAGCTGCATATTGAAGCCGGTTGGGAGACCGCATTGGAAGCCGTGCTGCGCGAGCGTATGGCGGCGCTGGAAATACGCCAGCTTGACCATGCGCGCGCGTTTGCCGCCGACGCGCCGCCCGCGCGCCTGGCTTTCTACCAGAAACCGCCGGCCGCATCGCCACCCGCAGCGCCCGGGGGCCTGGAACCGCTGTATGCCAAGTTGCGCCTGACGGATCCGGATTTGCGCGGCCTGCTGAACGAGTGGTTGCGCGACGTATACGTTTGCGCCGATATCGGAAAGGCACTGGCCGATCGCACCGGCCTTCCTATGGGCGGCATGTACGTGGTGAAGCAAGGCCATTTGGTCGACAGCCATAGCGTGCGTTTCTACGCCGCCGACTCCGAGCAGTCAGGCCTGCTGGCGCGCCAACAAGAGATCGAGAACCTTCGGCGCGATGTGAAGGCCAGCCAACTGATCGCCGACCAGGCGGTCGGCAACGTAAGCCGTGCTGAAGCCGCGTGGCAGCAGGTGTCCACGGCGTTGGCCCCCGCACGCTTGCGTGTGTCGGAACTGACGCGGCGCCTGCACGATATCCAGCTTGAATACGCGCGGCTCAAGCAACAGGCCGAGCAGTCGGGTGAGCGGGCTGCCCGCATTCACGAGGAACTTGACGATATCAAGGCCCAGTCCGAGGATCTTGCCGCGGCCCGCGAAGAGGCCGAAGCCCGCTTTGAGTCCCTAGACGGCGAACTGGCCGAGCAGCAAAGCCGTTTTTCCGATGCCGAGATTTCCGGCGAGGATCTGGCCAAGCAAGCCGAAACCGCTCGGCAGCGCCTGCGCGACCTGGAACGCGCCGTGCACGAGTCCGAGTATGCCGAGCGGGCGTTGCAGACCCGCATCGCCGAACTCAAGCGCAATGCGCAGTTGGCTGCTGAACAGGCAAGGCGTGCCGGGACGGAACTGGAAGGCTTGCAGGGCGAACTGTTCGAGCTGGATGCGTCGGCCACACAGGCCGGCCTGCAGGACGCCCTGGAGCAGCGCGCCGAGTGCGAAGAGGCGTTGAACAGCGCACGTATCGAACTGGACAACCTTGCCGCGCTGCTGCGCGGGGCCGATGAGGAACGCTTGGTCCTGGAGCGTTCGCTGGAACCGCGCCGTGCCCGTATCATGGAACTGCAATTGCAGGAGCAGGCGGCACGCCTGGCGGTGGAGCAATTCGCCGAACAACTGGATGCGAACCAGGTCGACCGGGATGCCCTGGGCGCGCTGTTGCGCGATCAGCCGGAGCACTGGCAGCGGCCCCAATGGCTGCAGTCCGAGGTCGCGCGTATTTCGCGGGCAATAGAATCCCTGGGATCGGTGAATCTGGCCGCGCTGGACGAGCTGAACACGGCAAGCGAGCGCAAGGGCTTTCTGGATGCCCAGTATCTTGACTTGTCCACCGCCATCGAAACGCTGGAAGATGCCATACGCAAGATAGACCGCGAAACCCGCGCATTGCTGCAAGATACCTTCGACAAGGTTAACCTTCATTTCGGCGAGCTGTTCCCGCGCCTGTTCGGCGGCGGCGAGGCAAGGCTGTCGATCACGGGCGACGAAATCCTTGACGCCGGCGTGCAAGTCATGGCCCAGCCTCCGGGCAAGCGCAACAGCACCATACACTTGCTGTCGGGGGGCGAGAAAGCGCTTACCGCAACGGCATTGGTATTTGCCTTGTTCAAGCTGAACCCTGCGCCATTCTGCCTGCTTGACGAAGTGGACGCGCCGCTCGATGATGCCAATACCGAGCGTTACGCGAATCTGGTGAGCAGCATGGCCGAGCAGACGCAATTCTTGTTTATTTCGCATAACAAGATCGCCATGCAGATGGCCAGGCAGCTGGTAGGCGTTACCATGCAGGAACAGGGCGTATCGCGCATCGTTGCCGTCGATATCGATACCGCCCTGCAACTAGCCGAAGTCTGATGATGTGCAGGCATAACTATTTCGCGATACGACGAGGCTGACAATGAGTGACTTGCAAATCGGTTTGATTCTCCTGGGCGTTGCGCTGATCCTGGTCGTACTGGTATTTAACTGGTGGCAGGACAGGCGCATACGGCAAAAAATGCAAGTGCATTTCCCGGAACGCGAGCAAGACCCATTAATGGGCGGCGCACCGGCGCCGGCCGGCCGACGCGAGCCGGGTTTCGGCGTGCGCGAGCCTGTCCAGGAACCTGCCGCGCATGACCCAGCCGAAGTCGATCCCGCCACAGAAGTGGTTATCGACATCAATTTTGCGCAGCCAGTGTCGTCGGACCAATTGCATCCCGTCATCAAGGCTTTGCATAAAGCCGGCAATAAAGCGGTGCGTATCTTCGCAGAGTGCGATGGCGGAGGCCACCGGGCCCGGCTGCGACCTGGCGAAAGCTATATCTCCATGCAGTTGTCCGTGGTTCTAGCCAATCGCAGCGGGCCGCTGACTGATATCGAATGGTCGCACGTGTGGTCGATGGCGCAACGTATTGCGGAACGCTTCGACGGCGCCATAGAAGCGCCCGAGCAAGAGCAGGTCATGCGCCGCGCGGCCGAGCTGGACCGTCTGTGCGCCGATCTGGACGCCTTGGTGGGCGTGGCTTTGCGCCTGCAAGGTACGCAACCCGTCACCGAGATTTCCCGCGTATTGAAAGAGGTCGGATTCCTGCCGTACGGCAACCAGCTCGCATGGATGGC
>CAZONP010000015.1:3381-23802 GCA_964581155.1 uncultured Candidimonas sp.
TGGATAAAGCGGGCTTCGAAGCGGGGACTGAACGCACGGCAAGAGTCTTTTCGTGAGCCATCGCCAAAGCGCTGAATCCCCGGCGCAACGTGTCGACCAGCTGCGCGCTGAACTATCAGCACACAACGTTCGTTACTACGTACACGATGCGCCCGTCGTCTCCGACGCTGAATACGATCGTTTGCTGCATGAACTGATCGAACTCGAAGCCTTGAATCCCGACCTGATTACGCCTGACTCGCCTACTCAGCGCGTGGGCAACGCGCCGCTTGCGGCGTTCAAAAGCGTGCGCCATTCGGTGCCCATGCGTTCACTGGGAAATGCATTTTACGAGCAGGATATCGTGGCATTCGACAAGCGCGTGGCCGACACTCTGCACGGCGCCGGACTGACGGCGGACGACGGCCAGGTGGAATACGTGGCTGAGTTGAAGTTCGACGGACTGGCTGTCAGCCTGCGCTATGAGAACGGCCGCCTTGTGCAATCGGCGACCCGGGGCGACGGCCAAACCGGCGAAGACATCAGCGGCAATATTCGTACGTTGCGCTCTGTGCCGCTGAAGCTCAGCGGCGACTATCCCGATGTACTCGAGGTGCGTGGCGAAGTCTTGATGCATCGCAGCGATTTCGACCGGCTGAACCGAACCCAGCAGGATCGCGGCGACAAAATATTCGTCAATCCCAGAAACGCGGCCGCCGGAAGCCTGCGCCAGCTCGATCCTCGTATCACCGCAACCCGGCCGTTGCGCTTCTTTGCTTATGGCTGGGGCGAGATTGCCGGTTCGACGCCGTGCCCGACCCACGCGCAAATGCTTGACTGGTTCACCACGCTTGGCTTGCCGGTCAACGCGGCGCGCCGTGTCGTCAAGGGGTCGGCCGGCCTCTTGAGCTTTTACGAGCATACCGGCACGACGCGCAGCGCTCTGCCTTTCGATATTGACGGCGTCGTGTACAAAGTCAATTTACTGGCCGCGCAAGAGGTGTTGGGCTACGTGGCCCGCGCCCCCCGTTTCGCCATCGCCCACAAATTCCCGGCGCAGGAAGAAACCACCATTCTGACCGGCATCGATGTCCAGGTCGGGCGCACAGGCGCCATCACGCCGGTCGCACGGCTGGAGCCGGTCTTCGTTGGGGGGGTAACAGTTACCAATGCCACGCTGCATAACGAAGACGAAATACGCCGCAAAGACGTGCGCGTTGGCGATACCGTCGTTGTGCGCCGCGCGGGCGACGTCATTCCCGAAGTGGTCGGACCGGTGCTCGAGCTACGTCCGGCCGATACGGCATTGTTCACCACGCCAACCGAATGTCCCGTCTGCGGTTCCGCTGTCGAGCGCCTTGAGGACGAAGCCATTTCGCGTTGCACCGGCGGTTTGTTTTGCCCCGCCCAGCGCAAGCAGACGATTAGCCATGCCGCGTCCCGCAAGGCACTGGATATCGAAGGGCTGGGCGAAAAGCTGGTGGACCAGCTCGTGGAAAGTGGACGAGTGCGTTCACTGGCGGATCTTTTTACTCTAAGCGCCGATGAATTGGCCGCCTACGAACGCATGGGCCGCAAGTCGGCGGACAATCTGGTCGCCGCTTTGGATCGAGCGCGCACGCCGGAGCTTGGTCGCCTATTGTACGCATTGGGAATCCGGCATGTGGGCGAAACCACGGCCCGCGACCTTGCGCGCCACTTCGGTTCCATTGACGCCGTCATGCAAGCCGACGAAGCCGCTCTTCTGGCGGTGAACGATGTGGGCCCCGTCGTGGCGGGTTCCATACTCCGGTTTTTTGCAGAAGAGCACAATCGGCAAATCATCGCCGCGCTTGGGCAGGCCGGGGTGCATGCGCAAGTCGAGCAACGCGCGCCTGGCAGCGGCCAGCGACTGGCCGGAAAAACCCTGGTTCTTACGGGGACCATGCCCAATTGGACGCGCGATGAAGCAACCCGCTATATTTTGGCGGCCGGAGGCAAGGTAAGCGCCTCGGTGTCAAAGAAAACGTCCTGGGTGGTGGCGGGCGAAGAGGCCGGCAGCAAGCTGGTGAAAGCCCGAGAGCTAGGCGTGCCCGTACTGGACGAAGATGGATTAAAACTACTGTTGGGTGTGGAATCTGCCTGACCGCCCCCCGATATGCTGCTGCACCGGGGGGCAGGCGCCATCTTACTTGACGATGGCGTTCTTGATCAGGCCTTGCTGGTATTCCGCAAGCTGTTGCTGGCGCAGCATTTCTTCAATTTGAGGCTTGACCTCGGCCAATTCCGGGAACTTGATGTCGCGGCTGTCTTCCATTTGGATGATATGCCAGCCGAACTGGGTCTTCACCGGCTTGGCAGTCATTTCACCCTTCTTCAGGCTTTCGGCCGCCTGGGCGAATTCGGGCACGTAGTTGCTGCTTGGACCCCAACCCAGGTCACCACCATTCTTGCCGCTGCCCGGATCTTTCGAGTTTTTCTTGGCGGCCGCGTCGAACGTGACTTTCTTTGACTTGATGGATGTGGTGAGGTCTGTGGCGGCTTTCTCGTCTTCGACCAGAATGTGGCGCAGCTTGTATTCCTTCTTGCCGGTCTGCTCTTTCTTGATCTTGTCGTATTCGGATTGCACTTGCGCATCGGTGATGGGATTCTTCTTCAGGAAGTCGGCCATCAGCGCGCGCACGAGTATGCCCTGGCGGGCCAGTTCCACTTCCTGCTGCACGGACGTCTGTTTGTCGATACCTGCCTTCTCGGCGGCTTGCACGGCAACCAGGCGGTTCACCATTTCTTGCTTGACCTGGGCGCGCAGCTCTGGTGAGTCTTGTGCGCCCTGGCTGACCAGCAGGCCGACGAATTGATCGAGCTTTTCCTGAGTGATGGCCTTGCCGTTCACGCTGGCAATGGTTTGGGCGTAAACCGGTAAGGCTATGGCGCAGGCGGCTGCGAATACGGCGATTCGTTTCATGTAGTTCCTTTTAAATATTCGCCTTGGCGACAATTGCCAAGGCATGAATGGGGTAGGGCATTAAATCCTGCACGCGATCATACACAAGACGGTGGCGGGCGACCGTTCCAAGACCATTGAATTGTTCGGTCCAGATGATGACACGAAAATGACCCGCTCCGTTCTTGCTGCCTTCGTGTCCCACATGGAAATGCGACTCGTCGATGATTTCCAAATGGGTAGGCGCGAGCCCCTGCAGGCGCTCTTCCAACAGCTTCATCCGCTCTGTAGACATCAGGTGCGCTCCTTTGGTTCCCCTGGGCTGTCCAGTGCGGCTACGGGTTCGGCGTCTTCCTTCATGTGCTTGCCCAGCCAGACCGATTGCGCGACGACGAACAGCAGCAATAACGCCATCAGGCCAAAGACCTTGAAATTGACCCATTGAGACTCGGTGAATTGACCCGAAAACGCCACATACAGGTTAAGTCCGCCCGAAAGAACGAAGAAGCTTGCCCAGCTGTAGTTGAGCTTGTCCCATATGGCCGGCGGCATGGACACCTTCGTGCCCATGAGCTTTTGCATGAGGTTGCGACCGAAGAACACCTTTCCGCCCACCAGTATGGCCGCGAAGAGCCAGTACAAGACCGTGGGTTTCCATTTGATGAAGACATCGTTCTGGAAGAACAGCGTGGCACCGCCGAACACCAGGATGACGGTCAGGTTGATCCAGTGGGTGGCTTCAATTGCCTTGCCAGTGGCTTTGAGCCATATGAACTGACCAATTCCGGCCACAATAGCCACGGCAGTTGCTGTGAAGATGTCGGAAAACTTGAATGCCAGGAAAAATAGAATCAGGGGGAAGAGGTCGAACAGGAATTTCTTCATTTACTTGGTTCAAAGGTCAAGGATAAGGAGTTGATGCAATAGCGCCGGCCAGTGGGGGGTGGACCGTCGGGGAATACATGGCCCAGGTGCGAGTCGCAAACGTTGCATACAACCTCGGTGCGGACCATGCCATGGGTTGTGTCTGTTTCTTCGCGCACGTTGGCAGGGTCGAGCGCCTCGAAATAGCTGGGCCAGCCGCAACCCGCGTCGAATTTTGTGTCGGAAGCGAAAAGTGCCGTTCCGCAACCCACGCAACGGTAGATGCCCGACTGGGTGGTGTCGTGGTAGCGGCCGGTGTACGGGCGTTCAGTGCCCTTCAGGCGGGCCACCGCGTATTCTTCGGGCGAGAGCGTGGCGCGCCATTCGGCGTCCGTCTTGTGGACTTTATTCATTCATGACCTTGATCGGAGCAAGTTGGGTGAATATGGTAATCGATTGAACTGCGCCCCGCCTATGAGCATGATACTTTCTTCCCGGGAAATCGGGACGACAAGTTCTAGAAGACATTGTGTCAAAGCTTGTCCATAATGCGGATTTACCTGAAATAATGTTAGAACCTTCAAGCATCACTGGAAAACACCTATGTATTTCGAGATGTTCAACGTGATACGCTTAAACCTTCAACGACCGTTTTTCTGTATGACTTTCGGTTTTGCGAATTCCAGGCCCGGTACCGAGCCACTCCAGGAGACAAAAAAATGAAAATGAAGCAGTCAGTTCGACTATCAGTTTTGGCCGCAGCGCTGGGCCTAGCCCTGCCCATGCTGGCCTCGGCACAAATTAAAGTGGGCATCACCCTGGCCAGCACTGGGCCGGCGGCCTCCCTGGGTATACCGGAGCGCAATACGGTCGCCTTGCTGCCTACGGAAGTGGCCGGCCAGAAGATTGAATACATTGTATTGGACGACGGCACCGACACCACGGTGGCTGTCAAGAACATGCGCAAACTCATCACCGACGATAAGGTCGATGTGGTCATTGGAACGTCGGTTACGCCGGGTTCGCTGGCCATGGTCGATGTGGCCGGTGAAACCAGCACGCCCATGATCAGCGTGGCAGCCAACGCAAAGATTGTCGAACCCGTCGAAGGCGCGCGCAAATGGGTATTCAAGACGCCGCAGAACGATCAGCTCATGGCCGGCGCGCTGGCCGACGCCATGGCCAAGCAGGGCGTCAAGACCCTTGGGTTCATTGGCTATAGCGATGCCTACGGCGAAGGCTGGCTGAATGTGATGACCGAAGCCGCCAAGGCCAAGGGCATTAAAATGGTTGCGGTCGAGCGTTATGGCCGCACCGACACCAGTGTTACCGGCCAGACACTGAAACTCGTGGCTGCCAAGCCAGACGGTATTCTTGTTGCCGGTTCGGGCACGCCGGTGGCATTGCCGCAGCGCGAGCTCAAAAGCCGTGGCTACAAGGGCATCATGTACCAAACGCACGGCGCGGCCAATAACGACGTCTTGCGTGTATGCGGGAAAGACTGCAACGACATGATTCTGCCTGCTGGCCCCTTGCTTGTGGCCGACCAGCTTCCAGACAGCAACGAGGTCAAGAAAAGCGCGCTGGAATATAAAGCCAAGTACGAGGCAAAGTATGGCGAAGGCACCATCAACACCTTCGGCGGCCACTTATGGGACGCAGGCTTGTTGGTCAGCACCGCCATTCCCGGCGCTCTAAAAACCGGTGCCAAGCCGGGCACCCCGGAATTCCGCAAGGCAATGCGCGACGCGATCGAGCAAATCAACGGCTTGCCGGCATCCCAGGGGGTATTCAATATGTCCGCGACCGACCACGCCGGATTCGACGAACGCGCCCGCGTCATGGTCAAAGTTGTTGACGGCAAGTGGACATACCAGCCAGATCTGTAAAATGGTTTAAGTACCGGCCCAGCGGGGCCGGTATTCTTGTCTCTGCCTACGGTGTCATCCCACATGGATTCAACAATATTTCTCATTCTTCTGCAGGATGGCGTCGTTAATGGCGCCATCTACGGATTATTAGGGCTGGCGCTCGTGCTGGTATTCGTCGTAACGCGCGTCATTTTCATTCCCCAAGGGGAATTTGTGGCGTTCGGCGCATTGACGCTCGCGTTCATGGTCAACGGCCGCATTCCCGGCACGGTCAATATGTTGCTGATCATGGGGACATTGGTTTCCATTCTGGTCGTTGTGGCCGCAATACGTGCCAAGAACTGGACGGGGGTGGGCAAGACCCTGTCGTGGAGTTTGCTGCTCCCGGTGGTCCTCTACATGTTGGCACCCTATATCGTCAGCAAAGAGACGTCGCTATGGATCAACGTGTTATTTTCCATGGCTCTGGTCGTACCCATGGGTCCAATGCTTTATAGGCTGGTGTATCAGCCGGTGGCAGAGGCCAGCGTCCTTGTCCTGCTCATTATTTCCGTCGCCGTCCACTTTGCGCTAACGGGATTGGCGCTGGTGTTTTTCGGCGCTGAAGGATGGCGTACTCCGCCATTCATGGAAGGCGAAGTGCAATTGGGCGCCGTCAGTTGGTCGGCCCAGACGTTTTTTGTGCTCGGCACCTGTCTGGCCCTTATCCTTGGCTTGTGGGTGTTCTTCGGCAAGACTTTATATGGCCGCGCACTGCGCGCGACGGCCGTCAATCGCCGTGGCGCACGCCTGGTCGGCATAAGCACGAACATGTCGGGCAGCCTGACCTTCACGCTGGCGGCCGCCATCGGCGCCTTGTCGGGCATGCTTATCGCGCCCGTCACTACGGTTTATTACGACACCGGTTTCCTCATCGGGCTCAAAGGCTTTGTCGCCGCCATTTTTGGTGGGCTGATCAGCTACCCGATCGCCGCCGGCGGCGCCTTGTTCGTGGGCATCCTGGAAGCGTTTTCATCCTTCTGGGCCAGTGCCTACAAAGAGGTCATTGTTTTCACCCTGATCATTCCCGTACTAATGTGGCGCTCGTTCGGCACGCATCATGTCGAAGACGAGGAGTAGCAAGCCCATGAACCGTATCCTGCTTGTTGTCGTAGTGGCCTTCCTGTTGCTGCTGCCGCTCGTGCCCGGCACACCGCAGTTCTGGATTACCCATCTTAATTACGTGGGGCTTGCCAGCCTGGTGGTATTGGGCCTGGTCCTCCTGACGGGCGTAGGGGGCCTGACATCGTTCGGGCAAGCCGCTTTCGTCGGCATCGGCGCCTATGCCACCGCCTGGCTCACCACATCGTTCGGCTGGTCGCCGTGGCTCGCCCTGATCATGGGTTTGGCCGCCACCTTTCTGCTTGCCTATGTGCTCGGCGTCATCACGCTGCGTTTGTCCGGGCATTATTTGCCGCTGGGCACGATCGCCTGGTGCCTGTCGCTTTATTATTTGTTCGGCAATTTGGACTTCCTTGGCCAGTACGATGGTATTGCCGGTATTGCCCCAATCAGCATTTTCGGAATTTCGCTGGCCGACGGGCGCAACATCTACTACCTGATCTGGGTGCTGGTTCTGCTCTCCATGTGGGCAACCCGTAATCTGCTCGATTCCCGTCCAGGTCGGGCCATCCGCGCCCTGAAAAGTGGCGGCGGCATGGCGGAATCGTTTGGCATCAACATGGCCGACTACAAAGTCATCATCTTTGTATACGCGGCATTGCTGGCGTGCGTATCGGGCTGGCTCTACGCGCATATGCAGCGCGCGGTCAGTCCCAGCCCTTTCGGCCTGAATTACGGGATTGAATACCTGTTCATGGCCGTGGTGGGTGGGGCTGGAAGCGTTTGGGGCGCCGTGCTGGGCGCGGGACTAATCCTTACGCTGAAAGATCAGCTGCAGAATGTGTTGCCCAACATCGTGGGGTCCGACAACAACTTCGAACTTATCGTGTTCGGCGTGCTGATGATATTGGTGTTGCAGTATGCCAGGGACGGCGTCTGGCCGATACTGTCGTACTGGTGGTCGGTCTTTACCGGCCGAACCGAACGCCGTCGTATTGCGGCGCCCCCCGAGGCGGCGCCGCTACCTTTGCGTGCCCGCCCTGAAAAGGGTTCGCTGGTCCTGCAGGTTGACGGCATTCGCAAGGAATTCGGCGGCTTGGTCGCTGTGAACGATATCAGCTTCTCGCTCAAGGCCGGTGAAATCATGGGGCTTATTGGTCCCAATGGCGCGGGTAAAAGCACAACGTTCAATCTCATCACAGGGGTACTGCCCGCCACCAGCGGCAAAGTAAGCTTCCTGGGGGAACGGCTAGACGTTCTGCCATCGCGGGAGATCGCACGCCTGGGTGTGGCGCGAACATTCCAGCACGTTCAGCTCCTGGCGTCCATGACAGTCCTGGAAAACGTGGCGCTGGGGGCGCACTTGCGCAGCCAAGTCGGTGTACTTGCGGCAGCGCTGCATACGGATCGCCGCAATGAGGCCCAATTGCTGCATGAGGCTGCTGTTCAACTCAAGCGTGTCGGCCTGGGCGATTACCTGTACGAGCAGGCCGGCAACCTGGCGCTTGGCCAGCAACGCATTCTGGAAATCGCGCGTGCGCTGGCCGCCGATCCGGTGCTGCTGCTGCTGGATGAACCGGCGGCAGGCCTGCGCTACAAGGAAAAACAGGAACTCGCCCAAGTGCTCGACCAACTGCGTCTCGAAGGCATGAGCATATTGCTGGTCGAACACGACATGGATTTTGTCATGAACTTGACCGATCACCTGCTGGTCATGGACTTTGGCACCAAGCTGGCCGAAGGCCTGCCTGCCGAAGTCCAGCAAAATCCTGCCGTCCTGGAAGCCTATCTTGGCGGCATAGACGACGACCTGAGCTTCGACGATCCACCGTATATAGATGAAGACGAGGCGCCCGACGCGCCGCAACTGCCCCAAGGGCGGGCCACAGCAACCGGAAGCGCGTCATGAACACACCAAGCAAACCTAAGCATCCCATCCTGAAAGTAACCGACTTGTCCGCCAAGTACGGAAAAGTCAGTGCGGTAATGGGCGCCAATATCCTTGTCACGCGTGGAAGCATCGTCACCGTGATTGGCGGCAACGGTGCGGGCAAGTCGACCTTGCTCAATTCCATCATGGGTTCGTTGCCCGCCAGCGGCCATAGTTTCGGATCGGTGCAATACCTGGGCGCCGAAGTGGGTTCCTGGCAGGTGGAGCGGCGCGTATCCGACGGAATATCGCTCGTGCCCGAACGACGCGAGCTTTTCGGCAGCATGTCGGTCGAAGACAATCTATTGCTGGGTGGTTTTCGCCTATACCGCGCCGGTAAACACGGCTGGAAGGAAACCATTCACGAAGTCTACGATTTGTTCCCGCGTCTGCGCGAGCGGCGAACACAAGAAGCGGGAACGCTGTCAGGCGGTGAACGGCAAATGCTGGCCGTGGGCCGTGCCCTCATGGCCCAGCCGCAATTGCTCATGCTGGACGAGCCCAGTCTAGGGCTCGCTCCACTTGTCGTGCGGGAAATATTCCAGATTATCTCAAGGCTGCGCAGTACAGGCGTTGCCATCCTTCTGGTCGAGCAGAATGCGCGGGCCGCGCTGCAAGTGGCGGACTATGGATATGTCCTTGAAACGGGTGAGATCGTGCTGGAAGGCCGCGCGAAAGAGCTTAGCGGCAACCCCCGGGTCATCGAGAGTTATCTGGGATTGGGAAACGCAAAGAAGCAAGCCTGACCAAGCAAGCGTAGTAAATAAATAAACCCCCGAAACGGAAGTTTCGGGGGTTTATTTTTGGTGCGTGTTGGGTGGCGTTCAGGCCTTGTTGGTTCTGAAGCGGTAGACCAATTCACCCACGATGCCGCGGCGAAATGCCATGACGCAGATGATGAAGATCAGGCCAATGACGATGGTGACGGATTCGCCCAATACCTGGAACCAGCTTAGTCCTGTGATTTCTCCCAGGAAGCGTCCGAATTCGCCAACCTTGTTCTCGAGCATGACCACGATAAGCGCGCCCACGACCGGCCCGGTGAAGGTGCCCAGCCCACCGATTAGCGTCATAAGAACGACCATGCCCGACATTTGCCACGTGGCGTCGGACAATGTGGCCGACACGAACACCAATGCCTTGGTGGCGCCCGCCAGGCCGGCCAATGCCGCCGACAAGACGAAGGCCAGCAACTTGAAGTTGTCTACGTTGTACCCAAGGGAAATAGCCCTGGGTTCGTTTTCTCGGATAGATTTCAAGACCTGCCCGAAGGGCGAATTGATGGTCCGCCAGCATATGGCGTATCCGAGAATGAAGATGCCCATTACGACGTAATACAGGTTCAGATCGCTGCTGAGATCAAGGCCGAAGAGATCGCCGCGGGGTATGCCCTGCAGGCCGTCTTCGCCATGAGTAAATGGCGCCTGCAAGAAGTAGAAGAACACCATTTGCGACATTGCCAGCGTGATCATGGTGAAATAAATACCACTACGCCGGATGGCCAGGGCACCCATGATAAGGCCCAGTATTGCCGCTACGCCGGTGCCAAACAACAGACCGACGATGGTGGGGAAGCCCCATACCGCCAGCGAGTGGCCGGTGGCGTAGGCGGCGCCCCCCAGAAAGGCGGCATGACCGAATGACAGCAACCCGGTATAACCCAATAAAAGATTGAAGGCACATGCAAATAGCGCATAACACATGACCTTCATGACAAAAATTGGGTAAGCGCCCATGGCCGGCAGCATTGCAATAATGATCGCAACCAGTAAGTAGCCTATTAATTGACGATTCATTTTTCTTTCCCAAAGAGGCCGGCGGGACGCAGCAACAAGACAATTACCATAATAATGAAGACCACCGTATTGGATGCTTCGGGCCAGAACACCTTGGTCAGACCTTCAATAATGCCCAGTCCCAGGCCGGTGATGATGGTTCCCATAATGGAACCCATCCCGCCGATCACCACTACGGCGAATACGACGATGATGAGGTTGGTACCCATAAGCGGCGATACCTGCATGACCGGTGCCGCCAGGACGCCGGCAAAGCCTGCCAGAGCCACGCCGAACCCGTAGGTAAGGGTGACCACCAAAGGCACGTTGACGCCAAAGGCTTCCACCATGCGTGGATTCTCGGTTCCGGCGCGCAGCAGTGCCCCCAGGCGGGTTTTCTCGATGACGTACCAGGTGGCAAAGCAAACAATGAGCGACGCGACGACGACCCATGCCCGGTAGATAGGCAAGTACATGAAGCCCAGGTTCATGCCGCCTTGCAATAGGGCGGGCGTGGCGTAGGGTTGGCCTGAAACGCCGTACACGCTACGGAAGAGGCCTTCGATAAGCAGCGTGATGCCGAAGGTAAGCAACAGGCCGTATACGTGATCGAGCTTGTAGAGGTGGCGGATGAGCGTGCGTTCGAGCAGTATGCCGAAGGCGCCGACGATTACGGGTGCCACGAAGAGCATGACCCAGTAATTGATGCCCAGGTAGTCAAGCCCCATCCATGCCAGGAACGCGCCCAGCATATAGAGCGCGCCGTGGGCAAAATTAATGATATTGAGTAGACCGAATATCACAGCAAGGCCGAGGGACAGCACCGCATAAAATGATCCATTCACCAGGCCGAGCAGGAGCTGGCCCAATAGAGCTTGGATGGGTATGCCGAATATATCAGTCATATTTATAGTGAATCCATGACAAGGCGAATATGTATAAAGCAATAACGACAATGCCCCCGCATACAGCCTGGAGCATTGCCTTTGATAGCAGGAAGCGAATTATTTCTTGACCAGTTTGCAAGTGGATTCGGCTAGCGAACCGTAAACCTTGTCCCCGGGCAGTGTTTCAACGATAGTGTAGTAATCCCATGGACGCTTGGATTCGGCAGGCTTCTTGACCTGGACGAGGTACATGTCTTTGACCATACGGCCGTCTTCACGTACAAAGCCGTTTGGTGAGAAGAAGTCGTTGACCTTGTTGGACTTCATCCATTTCATGATCGTTTCGGCGTTGTCTGTGCCGCTGTCTTTCACGCCCCGCAGATAGAAGCTTACAGCCGAGTAGTCGCCGGCTTGCAGAAAGGATGGCATGCGCTTGTTCTTTTCAAAGAAGCGTTCGCCCCATTTGCGTGATTCGTCGTTCATGTCCCAGTACCAGCTGCTGGTCAGGTACATACCCTGGGTGTTTTCCAGGCCGAGCGCGTGGACATCGTTGATGAACACCAACAACCCGGCAAGGTTCATGGTGTTGGTCACGCCGAATTCTTTGGCGGCTTTGACGGAATTGATGAAGTCGCCGCCCGCATTGGCCAGGCCAAGAATTTTTGCGCCGGAAGATTGCGCCTGCAGCATGAACGACGAATAGTCGGACGTGCTGAGGGGGGCGCGCACAGCACCGACCACCTTGCCGCCAGCACTCTTGACGACGTTGCCGGTATCGCGCTCGAGCGCGTGGCCGAAGGCATAGTCGGCCGTCAGGAAGTACCAGTCCTTACCGCCATTATTTACGACTGCGCCGCCTGTGCCGCGGGCCAGCGCGATGGTGTCATAGGCATAATGGACTGTGTAGGGCGAGCATTGCGAATTCGTCAAGTCGGACGCGGCTGCGCCGACCGACATGAATGGCTTTTTCTTTTCGGCGGCGACGCCGGCCATGGCCAGGGCCGTGCCGGAGCTCGTGCCGCCGATCAGGACGTCGATTTTCTGTTCATCGAACCATTCGCGAGCGCGCGCCGAGGCAATGTCAGCTTTGTTCTGATGGTCGGCGACGAGCAGTTCTATCTTTTTGCCGTTGACTTCACCGCCCGCATCGGCGATAGCCATGCGGATGGCTTCGGCGCCGGCGGGGCCATCGATGTCGGAATACAGGCCGGACATGTCAGTGATGAAACCGATACGAATAACGTCGTCGGATATATCGGCTGCAAGGCCCGGGGCGGCGATGGTAAGGCCGGCCAATGCGAATGCAGCAGGTAAGGTACGCAGTTTCATGGGGAGAGTCTCCAGGTGTTGTTATACCGGTTGCCCGGTTTTGTTGGCAATTACACGCCTAGCAGCGTATTTAGCACGTCTTGTTTGGCTGCCAGTTCCGAGGAATCGAATTGCTCGACGATCTGGCCGTGCTCCATGACGTAGAAGCGATCCGCCAGGGGAGCGGCAAAGCGGAAATTCTGTTCCACCATGACGATGGTGTAGCCCTTGGCTTTCAACGCCTTGATCATACGGGCCAGCGCTTGCACGATCACAGGCGCCAAGCCTTCGGAAATTTCGTCGAGCAACAATAAATTGGCGCCAGTGCGCAAAATGCGCGCCACGGCCAGCATTTGTTGTTCTCCGCCTGAAAGGCGGGTGCCAGGGGAGTGCTTGCGTTCCTGCAGGTTGGGAAACATGTCGTAGATTTCGGCCAGCGACATGCCGCCGCCCAACGTGTCTCCGACCGTGGGAGGCAATAGCAGGTTTTCCTCGCAGGATAAGCCGGCGAAAATGCCGCGTTCTTCCGGGCAATACCCGATACCAAGGTGAGCGATACGGTACGTGGGCAGATTGATGGATTCCGTGCCCTGTATACGTATGGAGCCCTTGCGGCTACCGGTCAGGCCCAGGATGGCGCGCAGCGTGGTGGTGCGCCCCGACCCGTTGCGCCCTAGCAGGGTAACGACTTCGCCCTGGCCGACGCTAAGGTTTACGCCGTGCAAGACATGCGATTCACCATACCATGCGTGCAAATCGGCGATTTCGAGTGCGGTGCTCATGAGTGGGCTCCTTCAAGTTCGTCGCTGGTCGTGCCCATGTAGGCTTCCATGACCGCTGCGTTGCTTGAGACTTCTTGATAGTTTCCTTCGGCCAGGACTGAGCCGCGCGCCAGAACCGTTATCTTGTCGGCGATTTGGGATACCACGTTCATATTGTGTTCCACCATGAGTATGGTGCGCCCAACGCTGACTTTCTTGATAAGTTGCGTTACGCGATCAACGTCTTCGTGGCCCATGCCCTGTGTGGGCTCGTCGAGCAGCATGAGCTCGGGTTCCATTGCCAGCGTGGTGGCGATTTCCAGGGCCCTTTTACGGCCGTAGGGCAGATTGACCGTTAGCTCGTGCGCATAGTCGGCCAGATCGACCTCTTTAAGGATGTCGAGCGCGGCGTCGTTCAGGCGGTTGAGAATGCGGTCGGAACGCCAGAAGTGAAACGAGAGGCCCGTGGCGCGCTGCAAGCCGATGCGGACATTCTCCAGGACGGTGAGCTGCGGGAAAACGGCCGAAATCTGGAACGAGCGGATAATGCCGCGCCGTGCGATTTGTGGCGGTTTTTCGTGCGTTATTTCGTGGCCTGCAAAGAAAATTTTTCCCGAGGTTGGTGTAAGAAACTTTGTAAGCAAATTGAAGCAGGTGGTCTTGCCTGCGCCATTGGGCCCGATCATGGCATGGATGCTGCCCCGTTTAACCTTAAGGTTAACGTCGCTGACCGCCACAAAGCCACGGAACTCTTTGACCAAGTGTTGTGTTTCTAAAATGTATTCGCTCATTACCGGCCAAATAGATGTGAAGACTGTTGAAGATAGGGGCGAAGTATGCGGCTTTCGAGCGTTAAGTGCTATGCGGGTTTTTCATAGGTTTGCGGGGTTTTATGCTTGAACTCGCAAAGGTCGAGAATGCCGCATTGCGGGCATTTCGGTGTACGCGCAACGCAAATGTAGCGGCCATGAAGTATGAGCCAATGGTGGGCGTCCTGGATGAAGGCAACGGGGATTGCCTTTTGCAGTTTGCGTTCCACGTCGAGCACGGTCTTTCCCGGCGCGATCCCGATGCGGTTCGAGACACGGAAGATGTGCGTATCGACGGCAATAGTGGGTTGGCCGAAGGCGGTGTTCAAGACAACATTAGCCGTTTTCCGGCCTACGCCAGGCAGCGCTTCCAGGGACTCGCGATCGTCGGGTACCTGCCCTTCGTGGCGCTCGAGAAGAAGTTGGCAGGTGGCAATGACATTGCGTGCCTTGGTTTTGTATAGGCCAATGGTCTTGATGAATTGGCTCAAGCCTTCTTCGCCCAACGCCAACACGCCTTCTGGCGTGCCATGCTCGGGAAAAAACCTGCGTGTCGCAAGATTCACGGATTTATCGGTGGCCTGTGCCGAAAGAATGACCGCGATAAGCAGTTGGAACGTGCTTGCATATTCCAGTTCTGTTGTGGGATGCGGGTTGGCGGCCTGGAATCGTCGGAAAATTTCGGTACGTTTGGCTGCGTTCATTTGGCTTGGCGCCGTGCGCGTGCCCGCGCAAGGGCGTTGGCGATGACGTTCTGCCGCGTCGTTGCGTCACTTTCGGCGGCGGCAGACAGCGGGGCTTTATTGGCTAGCGTGCGGGCCGCCAGGCCAGACGATTCGTCATGCCGCGACCCGAGCCGGCGCAGACGTTTTCGGTAATTCTCCCTGGCGTCGTCGGCAAGCATGGGCGTCCATTGCCAGCCCGCCGGCACCATAGTTATGCAATCAACCGGGCAAGACGCTACGCATAAATCGCAGCCGGTGCATTGATCGGGAAGCACGGTATGCATGCGCTTGTTGGCGCCCATAATGGCGTCGACCGGGCATGCCTGTATGCATAGGGTGCAGCCAATACAATGCGGTTCATCGATAACCGCCACCTGCAGCGCAAGATGTTGGCCACGGCTGGTGTCAAGCGCAAGTTCCACCGTTCCCACAATGGCGGCAAGTTCGCGTATGCCTTCCTGCCCGCCCGGCGGGCAGCGATTGATGGCGGCCTCGCCGCACGCAACGGCTTCGGCATACGGCCTGCAGCCGTCATAGCCGCATTTGGTGCACTGGGTCTGGGGTAAAACCGCATCGATACGGTCGACAAGAGGTAGCAAGGGCATAAAAAGAAGAAGGGGCCCGCCAGGGCCCCCGGTATGGTCCACGCCTGGGTTCTTACGCGGAATCGCGCATGAATTGAGCTATTTTAGGACATATCGTTTCACGCCAGCGGCGTCCCGAGAAAATGCCGTAGTGCCCGCAGTCCTTTGCTGTGTAGTGCTCTTTGCGGTTGGCGGGAATGCCGCTGCACAAGTCTTGCGCCGCCTGGGTTTGACCTTGGCCCGAGATGTCGTCGAGTTCGCCTTCAATGGTGAGAAGAGCGGTGGAGCCGATTGCGGCCGGCTCGACCTTCTGGCCATCGACTTCCCAGGTGCCCGATGGCAACTGATGTTCCTGGAAGACCACCTTAATCGTGTCCAGGTAGAACTCGGCCGGCATATCCAGCACCGCGTTGTATTCGTCGTAGCCGCGGCGGTGGGATTCGGCGTCGCTCTTGTCGCCCTTGACCAGGTGCTCGTAAAATTCGTAGTGTGATCGCAGGTGGCGGTCCGGATTCATTGCCACGAACCCCGTATGTTGCAGGAATCCGGGATACACCGGACGCCCGGCTCCGGGAAAGCGGGGGGGAACACGGTGGATCAGGTTGTTCTCGAACCATGAATATGGCTTGGTTGTTGCCAGGCGGTTGACCTGCGTGGGCGATTTTCGTGTGTCGATAGGCCCGCCCATCATGGTCATGCTGCGCGGCTGGCAGGCGTCGTTGTTGGCTGCCATGAGCGACACGGCGGCAAGTACCGGGACCGTGGGCTGGCACACCGACAACACGTGAACTTCCGGACCCAGAAAACGTATGAAATCCTGTATGTATTTGACGTAGTCATTCAGGTGGAAGGCGCCGACGGAAGAAGGAACCATGCGTGCGTCCACCCAATCAGTCACATAGACATCGTGGCTGGGGAGCAATGCGCGAACCGTGTCGCGCAACAAGGTTGAATGATGGCCGGATAGCGGCGCCGCCAATAGAACCCGTGGGTGCGCGCTGGTGTCCACACCTTCGTCGCGCTTGAAGTGGACCAGATTACAGAACGGCTTGGCCAGCACTGTATTTTCTGTGATGGCAACTTGTGCGCCGTCGATATCGGTGAACGGCAGGCTCCAGGGCGGCTTCTCGTAGTCCTTGCCAAGCCGGTGCACGAGTTCGCAGCTGGCTGCAATTTGCCGCGATACGGGTGTGTATGCGAAAGGACTGTAGGGATGCGAGAAGATTTGCGACCCGGTGTCGGTGAACGCGGCCAACGGTGTCAGGAATGATCGTTGAAGCTCGTGTAGGTCATACAGCATAGATTAAGCCTCTTGGAAGTTATGGACGCCGCGTGTAACGTGATGTGTGCATCGACGACTATTTTACGTAGCTAACCACAAAATCGTTGATGTAGCTACTACTTTTAAACGTTTAGGCATACCGGTCGTGGAGTTTTCAAAGAGGCCTGCGCGCATGAGGCGGACTCGTCTAATAGCCCGCCCTTATGGTAAGCCGGGATGTGGCTAGGGAATACCCCCGCAAGAATTAATACGATCAAATCAACAATGGAGTGTCGGGAATGCGCAACGTATGTTGCGCAGGGGGTTAGCGTTCCAGGTATTTGAGCTTGTCTGCGACGCCGTTCCAGTCGTCGGCTTGGGGCAGTGGTTCCTTGGTACGGTTTATCGTACCGAATTCGGGGGTGAGTTCAGCGTTCATGGCAATAAAGGCCAGTTGATCCTGGGGAACGTCTTCTTCGGCAAAAATGGCGTTTGCGGGGCATTCCGGCACGCATACTGCGCAGTCTATGCATTCGTCCGGGTCGATAACGAGAAAATTCGGCCCTTCGCGGAAGCAATCCACCGGGCAGACGTCCACGCAATCGGTAAATTTACATTTGATACAATTCTCGGTGACGACATGTGTCATTTCAGGCTCCAACATCAGATGTTGCAATTTTACCCAATATCTTCAGGCAAGCCCGGATTGACCTTTTTACAGAGCTGACTTTTACCTGCGCGGAACATTGCCCAACTGCGACGTTGCTCTAGTAAGCTGTGCTATGGTAGGCAAAAACCTTAATGTTGCGCGATGATAATCACTTCGTTAATTGACACCGACTTATACAAGTTCACTATGATGCAGGTGGTGCTGCATCAATTTCCGGCGGCTCAGGTCGAGTACCGCTATAAATGCCGAACGCCGGGGGTGAACCTAAGCGCCTATCTCGACGAGATCCGCGGCGAAATCCACAAGTTGTGCAAGCTCAAGTTTACCGACGACGAACTGCATTACCTGCGTGCGCTTCGGTTCCTGAAAAGCGATTTCGTCGACTTTCTGGGGCTGTTTCATATGCCCGAGAAATGCATCACCGTGTCGCCGTCCCAGGTGCCGGGCGAAATCGAGATCACGGTCAAAGGGCCATGGCTGCACACGATCCTGTTCGAGATTCCCGTGCTGGCGATTGTCAACGAGGTCTATTTCCGCAACGTGTGCCGACAGCCTGCGTGGGCCGAAGGGCGCAAGCGACTGCAATCCAAAATGAAACTGGTCACGGCGGACCCGGCCTTGGCCGATTTCCGTGTGGCCGAGTACGGCACGCGCCGCCGCTTCTCCAAGAAGTGGCACGAAGAAGTCGTTATAACGATGAAGGCCCAGATGGGTCCAAACTTTGCGGGCACCAGTAATGTCTGGCTGGCCATGAAGCATGGAGTGACTCCGTTGGGCACCATGGGGCACGAGTACCTTCAGGCATGTCAGGCGTTGGGCCCGCGACTGCGCGATTCCCAGGTGTTCGCGCTGGAGGTCTGGGCCAAGGAATACCGGGGGGACCTGGGCATTGCCTTGTCGGACGTCTACGGCATGGATGCATTCCTGCGTGACTTCGACATGTATTTCTGCAAGTTGTTTGATGGGGCCAGGCATGATTCAGGCGACCCATTCGTCTGGGGCGAACGGCTCCTGGCCCATTACACCGCCAATCGCACCGATCCACGCACCAAAACGCTGGTGTTCTCCGATGCGCTAACCATACCCAAGGCCATAGAACTTGCCAAGCGTTTTGCGGGACGTTGCAAGATATCGTTCGGTATTGGAACCAATCTTACGAACGACCTTGGCCACGAGCCTCTGCAAATTGTCATGAAGATGGTACGGTGCAACGGGCAACCGGTGGCCAAGGTGTCCGATGCGCCCGAAAAAACCATGTGCGACGATCCCGCTTACCTGGCTTATCTACGTCAGGTCTTCGAGTTGCCGCCGGCCTGATCGGGCGCATAGTATGGTAGCGTGTATCTTTCGTGTGTGGAGATGGCAACATGAACGAAGTGGAACGGGTCAACGTCGAAAAACGTTTGTCTGACATGGCGGTCTATAACGGGGTGGCCTATCTGGCCGGGCAGGTGCCGGATGACGGCTCATTGACGATTCAGGGCCAGACGGCACAGGTGCTGGCAACCATCGATCGTCTTCTGGCAACGGCGGGCACCGACAAGTCGCGCATCCTGATGGCGCAAATATTCCTGACCAACATGAAGGAATTTGAAGGGATGAATGAAGCGTGGGACGCCTGGGTTGCTCCCGGCAATGCACCGCCACGAGCCACGGTGGAGGCTCGCCTGGCCAACCCTGACTTCAAGGTTGAAATCGTCGTTACCGCTGCCGTGGCTTAGCGCACCGAGCTACAGCAGCAAGGCGGCCACCGTGCCGCCCAGCGTTGCGCATCTGTGCAAGTCTTCTTCACATAGCGTTTTTGGCGCCAATATCGCCTGCGGCGTTTGTGCGTCCGTATTGACGATGAACGTGGGCGCCACTTGGCGCAGGCGCCAACCGGTGCATATGCGTTCGGCTTGCCGCTGGGCCCCTGCGCCGTCAGACCCGGCGCTGATCATCAAGACGTATGGCCGGCCGTTCAACTGGTCGAGCACGCCATAATAATTCCTGTCGAAAAATTCTTTCATGTCGCCGCTCAGCGCAGCCAGGTTCTCGGGCGCGCAAAACAAGTAGGCGTCGGCGGCCAGCAAGTCTAAAGTGCTGGTTTCGTGCGCCGTTTTGACGATCACATTCAACTGGTCGGTTGCCTGCAGCTCGTTTGCAATGTCGTTGGCGCCGCGCACGCCCGCCATTGCCATTTGCCGGGCGGCACCCGTGCGGGAATGCCACACGACAAGCAATGTTTTTTTCTGGGTGGAAGTCATTTGCATATATTCACGGCCTTGCTGAAGACACGTTAGTATAGAGTCGCATTGCAACTTGCCTGTTTCTACTATGGGCCTTTCCTCACGCCGACCATGCCCGCTACTACGCCATACGATCCCGCTGCCTCTCCCTTCAACTCCACGTGGTTTTCGCACGCCAGCAAAGGGCTTGACCAGGCGGGTGAAGAGGTGCTGCAAAGAGCCGCTGACTGGGTGCGCGAGCCGCTTGCCGGGCTGGTCGGTAAAACGGGTGAACCGATCGACGCGCACAGCGCCGCAGTAGTCCAGATTCTGGCGGATCTCGGCACTGACGCCGAGACGCGCGCCAGCGCACTTATCACAATGGAGCCGGCCCACGATGGTTCCGGTTCCTCTGCCCGGCAAGATGCTGTTCGCAAGGCGTTTGGGCCGGAAATCATGGCGTTGGTTCAGGGCACGCGCGCTCTGTTGCGCTTGGGTGATATTGCCGGGAAGTCGGCCGATGCGGGCGCGCAGGGTAGCGATCAAAAGGAAATGCAACGCAAGATGATGCTGGCGATGGCGGCCGATTTGCGCATTGTCGTTATGCGTCTGGCCTCGCGCTTGCAGTCGCTGCGCTGGTATGCCGCCGTCAAGACGGGGTACCCCATAGACATGGCGCGTGAAACCATGGAGCTGTATACACCATTGGCTAACCGGCTGGGCATCTGGCAGCTTAAATGGGAAATGGAAGACTTGGCCTTTCGGT
>CAZONP010000016.1:0-17926 GCA_964581155.1 uncultured Candidimonas sp.
GAGGTGGACGCGCAGCGTTCACCCGGTTCGAGGCGATCGGCATTCATGGCCAGGCACATCGAGCAGCCCGGTTCGCGCCACTCGAAACCGGCGGCCAGGAATATTTTGTCCAGTCCTTCCTGTTCGGCTTGCAGCTTCACCAGCCCCGAACCCGGAACTACCATTGCCTGCCTGACAGACGACGCAACGTGCTTGCCGCGAGCCACGCTGGCTGCGGCCCTAAGGTCTTCTATGCGTGCGTTGGTGCACGACCCGATAAAGACGCGATCTATGGAGATGTCGACCAACGGCGTGTTGGGCTTGAGCCCCATATATTGCAGTGCGCGCTCCATGCCGCTGCGGCGGGTATCGTCTTTTTCCTTGTCGGGATCGGGCACGCGCCCATCGATGGCCAAGACCATTTCGGGCGATGTTCCCCAAGTAAGCTGCGGCATGATTTCCCGGGCATTGATTTCGACCACGCGATCGAACGCGGCGCCTTCATCGGTATGCAAGGTACGCCAGTACTGGACCGCCTGGTCCCACAATACGCCCGTGGGCGCATAAGGGCGGCCCTTGAAATAGTCGATCGTTTTCTGATCGACGGCCACCATGCCTGAGCGGGCACCAGCCTCGATCGCCATGTTGCACACGGTCATCCTGCCTTCGACGGACAGCGCGCGCATGGTGCTGCCGCCGAACTCGATGGCGTAGCCGGTTCCACCCGCCGTGCCAATTTTGCCTATGACAAACAAGACCAGGTCCTTGGCCGTGCAACCAAACGGCAATTCGCCTTCGACCTTGACGAGCATGTTTTTGTTTTTCTTCATGAGCAGTGTCTGGGTGGCCAGCACATGCTCAACTTCCGACGTGCCGATGCCGAACGCCAACGTGCCCAGCGCCCCATGCGTACTGGTATGGGAGTCTCCGCAAACGACGGTCATGCCGGGCAGCGTCGCGCCCTGCTCGGGTCCAATAATGTGAACAATACCTTGACGCCTGTCGTTCATGCGAAACTCGGTGATGCCGTATTTTTCGCAATTGCTGTCCAGGGTTTCGACCTGAAGGCGCGAGATGGGATCGGTGATCCCTTCGCTGCGCGCCGTCGTGGGCACGTTGTGGTCGGCCACGGCCAGGTTGGCCCCCACCCGCCACGGTTTGCGTCCGGCCAGCGCCAAGCCTTCGAAGGCCTGTGGACTGGTGACTTCATGCACCAGGTGCCGGTCGATATAGAGCAAACAGGTGCCGTCGGACTCCTGGTGCACAATATGTGCGTCCCAGAGCTTGTCGTACAAAGTTTTTGCCATGGTAGTGCTCGATGGAAGAGTGAAAGTTAGTCCTAACTTACATTATGCCATCGCGCAAACCTGGTACAAGACCACTGATTATCCTGGTATAAAAGCTGCTACCTAAAGCCGCTGCCCCTGTTATTTGCCGCCCGCTTGCTGGTACAGTGGCATGACTTTATTGGCAGCCGCCGTCAGATCGGCTGTGCGGCTGGCGGGCGATGGATGAGTCGAAAGGAATTCAGGTGGCGCATTGCCCGAGCTAAGCGCCCCCATTTTTTGCCAAAGCGTGACGGCCGCTCTGGGATCGTAACCAGCGCGCGCCGCCAGTTCAACACCAATGCGGTCGGCTTCCGCTTCATGAGTACGGCTGTTGGGCAGCGTGAACATGACTTCGCTCAAGGCATTGCCAAGGTCGGCCGTTGCGCCCACCCCTGTAACGGCGGACAAGACCGACAAGCCGATGCTGGTAGCCATTTGCTGCGACACTTGCTCACGTGCGTGTTCACGCAGGGCGTGCGCCATTTCGTGGCCGATGACGGCGGCGAGCTCCGCGTCGGTGGGTTTGATCTTGTTTATCAAACCCGTATAGACAGCCATTTTGCCACCCGGCATGCACCATGCGTTAACGTCGTCGGAACTCAAGACGTGGGTTTCCCACTTCCAGTTTGCCGCGTCGGGGCGAAACACCCCAACGTGCTTGATCAACTTCTGTGTGATAGCCTTGACGCGCTGGGTTTGCGCCGCATTGGCGTCAAGCGCACCCTGAGCTTTGGCCTGGCCGAGCAGGGTGGTGTACTGTTGCGTGGCCTCTTGTTGCAAGGCCGCTTCAGAGACCATGCCGGACATATATTGCTTGCGTTCCACGCCTACCGCACCGCCGCCAGTGGTTTGCACGGCGGCGCACCCGGTAAGCAGCGTGAAGGCGCATACAAGGCCCAGGCCGGCGATGCGTCGGGTGGGCAATGTGTGAGTGAACATAGGGAACTCCTTGAAACGTGTCAGGATGTGGAACCGCATTGGGCACGATGGCGCAACGCATGGTCCATGAGAATAATGGCTAGAAGCGCCTCAACGATGGGGGTGGCGCGTATGCCCACGCACGGATCGTGGCGCCCCAACGTCTGTACCTGAACCGGATCGCCGGCGCGATTAATGGATTGCCGCTCTATACGTATGCTGGAGGTTGGCTTGATGGCGATGGACACGGTAATTGCCTGGCCCGAGGAAATGCCGCCAAGTACACCACCCGCATGATTGGTAAGAAAGCCCGTGGGGGTGATCTCGTCGCCGTGTTCGGAACCGCGCTGAGCAACCGCATCGAAGCCCGCGCCTATGGATACCCCCTTAACCGCATTCAGCCCCATCATGGCATGCGCGATATCGGCGTCCAGGCGGTCGTACAACGGTTCACCCCAACCAGCCGGTGTGTTTTCCGCCACGAGCTCGATGCGCGCGCCGATGGAGTCGCCATCGCGGCGCAGCTGGTCCATGTAGGCTTCCAGCTCGGGCACGGCCGAAGCATCCGGTGCATAAAACGGGTTCGTGGATACATCTTCCCAATCCTTGAATGGGATGGTGATGGGCCCAAGCTGACTCATGTAGCCGCGTATCGTAATGCCGTGATGCTGCGCCAGCCACTTTCGCGCAATGGCGCCCGCAGCCACGGTAGGCGCTGTCAACCTTGCCGACGAGCGTCCGCCGCCGCGCGGGTCCCGTTCGCCGAATTTGCGCCAGTAGGTGTAGTCGGCATGCCCTGGGCGGAATGTATCTACGATGTTGCTATAGTCTTTGCTTCGCGCGTCTGTATTGCGTATGAGCAGCCCTATGGGCGTGCCCGTTGTGAGTCCCTGATAAACGCCCGACAGGATCTCGACCTGGTCGGCCTCTTGACGTTGCGTCACATGCCGGGACGTGCCGGGGCGGCGCCGATCGAGCTCTGATTGAATATCGGCCTCGGTCAGTGCCAGGCCCGGAGGGCAGCCGTCGACGACCGCCCCGATTGCCGGTCCATGCGATTCGCCGAAGTTGGTGACGCAAAAAAGTTTACCTAGAGTGTTGCCTGACATAGATTGTTTTTTTATGGTTGAAGATTACCGACACTGTACCCGTGTTTGCTCGTTCACGACGAGCAACTGACTTCAAGCTGCGAAGCCCAATCCGGGGGTTGTGCCGCATACGATTCATAGCCGGGCCGCTCGGTGTACGGATCGCGGAAAAGCTGAAGCAACGTGTCGATTTCGCCTGCGTCGCCTTTCTTGGCCGCCTGGATCGCGTTCTCGGCCAGATGATTGCGCAAGACATACAAGGGATTCGCGCGGTTCATGGTGGCAGCGCGCTGCTGCTGTGCGGCCGAGTCCGCTGCGTCGTGGTCGTTTCGGATCCGGGCAAGGTACTGGTTCAACCACGTTTGCGCGGCTTCACGGTCGATAAAGCGGTCGACGAACGCCTGTGGGTCTTGGTCCGCTGTCGCGAGGTGGCGAAAGCTAAGGGTGAAATCAGCGCGGCTTGAGTGCAACATGCGCCACCAGTTGTCGACCAATTCATCATCCCCGGCTTCCCAGCGTGCCAAGCCCAGCTTCCTGCATAGGTTGGCTTGGTAAACGCGCAGAAACGCCGGCTCGTAATGATCCAGTTGCGCCTTCAAGTCGTCCGCCGGAACGTCCAGGGCCAACAGGCTGCTGGCTAAACGGTATAAGTTCCAAAGCGCGACCGACGGCTGGGCATTCCATGCGTAGCGGCCGGCGGTGTCGCTGTGATTGCAGACATGGCCGGCCTGGAACGCGTCCATGAAACCATAGGGGCCGTAGTCTATCGTCAAGCCTAGTATGGACATGTTGTCGGTATTCATGACGCCATGGCAAAAGCCGGCTGTCTGCCAATGACCGATCATTTCGCCCGTTTTGATGGCGACTGCGCGCAGAAAGCGCAAAACTGTATCGTTGAAGTTGGCGGGCTGACCTGCTTCGGGTTCCCGGCATTCCGGATAAAAGCGATCAACGACATAATCCAGCAGTGTGCGCAGGTTCTGGGGGGAAGACGCCCAGTGTTCGAAGCTGCCGAAACGCACGAAGCTGGGCGATACCCGCGTGACAATGGCTGCCGTTTCTACCGTTTCCCTATAAACGGGATCGTTGGACGTCACCAACGCCAGCGCCCGGGTCGTGGGAATGCCAAGACCGACCATGGCTTCACCCGCCAGGTATTCACGCACCGAAGACCGCAATACCGCCCGGCCATCGCCCATACGCGAATATGGTGTGCGCCCCGAGCCTTTCAACTGAAGCTCCCAGGGGCCGGCGGGAGTTTCGATCTCGCCCAGCAAATGCGCCCTGCCGTCGCCAAGCTGCCCGGCCCATACCCCGAACTGATGCCCGCTGTAGACGGCGGCAAGCGTTTCGCCGCCCGGCAAGGGTCGCGTGCCTGCCACGATCTCAAGAAACTCGGGCGCACCGAATGCGGCCGGATCCAACCCCAACAAGGATGCCACATCCGTGTTGGCGTGCAGCAAGCGGGGATTCGACAGGGGCTGCGGCGATAGCCGCGTATAGAAAGCCGACGGCAATTGCGCGAAGGAATTTGCGACTGGCAATTGCATAATGGAATCAATCATAGGCACCCTACTCAGGTGGCGCGCGCAGCATCTTTCTTCTTGGCGGCCTGCTTGGCCGGCCGTAAATAAAGAATGGCGCATAGATAAAATACAAATGAAAGGGCAATTTCCAGGCCGCCCATCATGGCCGACAACGGGGACGGGTCCGACCAGGCACGCACGACGCCTTCCATGAAGTACAAGAGAATGAGCATGGCTGCCCACTGCAATGTATAAAGATTGCCTTTGAGGACACCGCGCAATGGCAGCAACAGAGGCAAGACCTTGAGCGCCAGCAAGGAGCCGCCCGGGCGCAAGGGTGCAATCTTCAGTTCCCACAACAAGCATAGGACAATCAGGCCGATCAGCGATACGGACGCGCCATGGCGCAGAATGGGGTTTGGTTGATTCATGCTGGTATTATGACTCGAAAGCGTCAACAGCCGCCCCAGGAATGTCCCAGAATGTAAGAGTCTGAACCGTGAGCATCATCAAGCCCCACCACACTGCCGCCAAAATCGCCCGATTCGCCTTGCAGCGAGCCGGCGAGAAGAAGCTTACACAGGTGGCTGCGAGCCTGACGTTCACCACGGTCCTGGGCATTGTTCCGCTGCTCGCGGTCGTTCTATCGCTATTCACCGCATTTCCCTTATTCGCCGAATTCCGCATCGCGCTCGAGACGTTCCTGGCAACCAGCCTCATGCCACCGTCCGTGTCGGAAAACGTCATGCTGTATTTGAACCAGTTCGCCGCCAAGGCCTCGGGCCTCACCGCCATCGGCAGTCTGGTGCTCATCGTGACTTCTGTCCTGCTGATGATGACCATAGACGAAGCCTTCAACGATATTTGGCAGGTCGAACGCCAACGACCATGGCGCCAGCGCATGCTGGTGTACTGGGCGATTCTCTCGTTGGGGCCGATACTGGCGGGGGGCAGCCTGTGGGCAACGTCCATACTTGCACGGGAGTCGCTCGGCCACGTGGACGAACTCCCCGCCATTCTTACCTTTTTACTTTCCTTCGGTCCCCTGGTGCTGACCGGGCTGGGTTTCACCGCGCTGTTCGTCGGTGTGCCGAATCGGCGCGTGCAGTGGAAAGACGCCTTGGCCGGTGGGCTGGGCACAGCGGTTGTGCTGGAAATCATGCGCGTGTCGTTCGCCTATTACCTGACGCGCTTCCCGTCCTACACCATTATTTATGGCGCATTCGCCACCCTGCCAATTTTCCTGCTCTGGATATATTTGTCGTGGCTGGCCATATTGCTGGGCGCGACGGTGGCCGCCACGCTGCCCGCATTGCGGCAACGGCGCTGGGCATTGCAACATTACCCTGGGGCAAATTTCGTCGATGCCTTCAGAGTCTTGCGGGTTCTTTGGAGCGCCCAGAACACACCGCCCGCCCGCCGCAGCCTGAGCTTCCTGTGTGAGAATCTGCACCTGCATCAGGACGAGCTAACCTCCGTGCTAAGGGCCTTGAAAAGGCTGGGTTATGTGGTGAATACGCAAGATCAGGGCACCGACCTGTGGGTACTGGCCTGCGACCAGCGCGATGCCACCCTTGGCCCCCTAATTGATGCGTTGCTGATTGATCGCGATCAGCCCGGGCTTAGCGCCGAACCCCAGTTAATGAATGCCGTGGCCAGTTCGCTGTACCACGACGATATACGGTTGGAAGCCATGTTCGACGGGCTGCCCCTACCCGAAAGCCCACTTATGGTGCAAAATACACTAACCGTGCCGCAAGAAGACAATCAGGAGAGCAACAATGTTGAAAGTCAGTGAAATCCTACGCGTGAAGGGGCACACGCTTTATACCGCCTCGCCTGATATGTCCATATTGCAAGCTTTGCAAACCATGAGCGAGCAAGACATCGGGTCCCTGGTCATCATGGACCACGGGCAGCTGTCGGGCATGCTTACGTTTCGTGAAATCATCCGGCATCTGCACGACAACCAGGGCAATACCGGCACGCATACCGTTCGCAGCATTATGGACGACGCGCCCGTCAGCGTGTCACCCAACACCAGCGCCGACGAAGTGCAGCGCCTGATGCTCGAAAAGCACGCGCGCTATATCCCGGTAATGGACGGCCCCACGCTAATGGGCGTGATCTCGTTCTACGACATGGCCCAGGCCATTGTGGCGGCGCAGGCGTTCGAAAACAACATGCTCAAAGCCTACATACGCGACTGGCCGTCGGATTCGGAAGCCGCCAGCTCGTAGCCTGTATCGCTCGTGCACGACACCAGGTCGGACCAGGCCTGTTCGATCATCTGTGCGTTTTCACGATTCAACAACGTATGGTCCGACAGGGTGCGGCGCCACTGCCTGGCTCCCGGCCGCCCGCCCATCCAGCCCAGCATGCAACGCACAATAAGACGCAGCGGCGTGCCCTTTTGAATCTCGCGCGCGGCGTAGCGCGTCATGGCATCAACCACCTGCGCCGGTTCCGGCAACACAATACCCGGGTGCGCCTGAGCGGTAATGTCCGACAGCACCCCCGGCGTATGCCAAGCCGCACGGCCCAGCATGACCCCATCGAATTGGCGCATTAAATCCAGCGCCTGCCCCGCGCTGGATATGCCGCCATTGAGCACAAAGACGGCGTCGGGAAAGTCTTGCTTCAGCTGCTTCGCCACATCGTAGCGCAGGGGCGGCTTCTCGCGATTGTCTTTGGGCGAAAGGCCTTTTAGAACCGCATTCCTGGCGTGCACGATAAATATGCGGCACCCGGTATCGTAAATTTTTCCGACAAAATCCCGCACGAACGCGTAGGAGTCGTTGTAGTCCAGCCCAAGCCGGTGCTTTACCGTAACTGGTATCGACACCTTGTCCTGCATGGCCTTGACGCAGTCGGCGACCAGATCGGGTTCGGCCATCAGGCAGGCGCCAAATGCGCCGCGCTGTACACGCTCCGACGGGCAACCGCAGTTAAGATTGATTTCGTCGTAACCCCATTGTTCACCCAGGCCGGCGCATTCCGCCAGCGCCTCGGGCTCGCTGCCGCCCAGCTGCAGGGCCACCGGCGTTTCGGCGGGATCGAATTCCAGATGACGCGCGGCTTTGCCGTGCAGCAAGGCCCCCGTGGTAATCATTTCGGTGTAAAGCCGCGCACGCGGCGCCAGCAACCGATGAAAATAGCGGCAGTGCCGGTCGGTGACGTCGATCATGGGTGCAACGCATAGCCGCCAGTCGGTAGCTTGTGACTGCATCGGCGCGGGTGGCGTGTTCGGGAAATCGGGCATGGCGCAAGCAGCGACGGAATCCGCCGTAAATTTCATGGAAAGGCGTATTTTCGCACGCTTGGGCAACCTGGACTAAAATCAGTGGCCCGGTTACCCGGGCTTAACTTTATTCGCCGTTTATTTTTACCGAGTCCGCAGCCCATGGCCGTTTTTACCACTGTCAGCGACAGCGATGCACATCAGCTCTTAACGCGTTACACCTTGGGCGAGCTCGTGTCCCTGCGTGGCATTACCGCCGGCATCGAAAACACAAATTATTTCCTGAACACCACGCAGGGCGAGTATGTACTGACCCTGTTCGAAGTTCTGACGCATGAGCAGTTGCCCTTCTATATAGAGCTGATGCACCACCTGGCTTCCCGCCATGTGCCCGTGCCCCAGCCGCAAACATTAATAGACGGTACTCGCCTGACGACGTTGCATGGCAAACCGGCCACCATCGTTACGCGGCTGTCAGGCGGCTACGAACCCGACCCCAGTGCCGCGCACTGCGCCCTTGCCGGCCGCACGCTGGCGCAAGCGCATTTGGCCGGCAAGGATTTCGACATTCACCAGCCCAATCTGCGCGGCTTGCCATGGTGGCGGGAAACGGTACCCAAAGTGTTGCCCTTCCTGGACGTAGCGCAGGCGCGACTGATCCAGGACACTCTGCAAGAGCAAGTGGAATTCGGCGCCAGTTCGGCATGCGCAGAATTGCCGTACGGCCCCGCCCATTGTGACTTGTTCCGCGACAACGTCTTATTCGACGGCACGTTCGAGATGCCAAAGATGGGCGGCATCATTGACTTTTATTTCGCGGGTTGCGACGCCTGGCTGTTCGACGTGGCCGTTGGCGTCAATGACTGGTGCATCGAACGCCACACTGGAATTTTTGACTCTGGCAAACTGCATGCCTGGTTGCAGGCCTATGCCGATGTGCGGCCCTTCACGACGGCTGAACGCAACGCCTGGCCTATTGTTTTGCGCGCGGCCGCTTTGCGTTTCTGGGTGTCCCGGTTATTCGACTTTCACCTGCCCAGGCCGGCCCAGACGCTCAAGCCTCATGATCCCCGGCATTTCGAACGTATTCTGCAAGAGCGCAGCGCGCACCCGGCCCCCCTTTTACCCTGAGTCGGCTGCCGCCCCCGTAAAAACCATCAATAGCGTTATCTGGAACCGCCTTCACTATGCAAGCTGCCATTCTGCCCTTTACATCCGGCTGGTCATGGATACAAGAGGGATTCAAGCTGTTCAAACGTCAGCCCATGGCCATGTTTTTCTGGAGCTTGATGACCGGGTTCCTGATCACCGTCAGCTACCTGATACCCCTTTTCGGCCAGATGGCGCTCATCGCAAGCACGCCGATTCTTACCTTCATCACACTTAGCGCCTGCCGCCATATCGCTGCGGGACGCCCCATGTTGCTGTCCATGTGGCTGGAGCCGTTACGCGATCAGGCGACCCGGCGCCGCCTGTTCGGCTTGGGGCTGGCCTATCTGGTCTGCTGCCTGGCGGGCGGTTTTCTGGCAACACTGCCCTTCCTTGACGGCCTGATGGCTGCCATGGATGCCGAAGGCAGCATCGACGAGGAAGCACTTATTGCGGCGATGCGCGGCCCCTTCATTACGTTCGCCCTGCTATACGTCGTTATCTCGGCCTTATTCTGGCATGCGCCCGCCCTTATTGGCTGGCATGGCGTAAGAATCACACAGGCACTGTTTTTCTCCATGGTGGCGTGCTGGCGTAATAAATTCCCATTCCTGGTCTATGGTGCCAGTTGGGCAGCCATCTTTTTTGCGGTGCAAATGGTGGGATCGTTCCTGGCCACGCTGGGCATGACGCCAGGCACGGTGCAAATGATGCTCACCCCGGTGAACATCATGGTGGCCGCTGTGCTGTACTGCAGCTTTTACCCTGCCTACGTCAGCGTATTTGGCGGTCAGGCACCGGAGTAAGCCGCAGCACGCTTGCCCAGAAACGCGGACAGCCCCTCCTTGAAATCGGCAGTGGCGGCTCCCGACTCGAATGCCGCCTGCTCGGCCTGCAATTGGCCTTGCAAGTCGCGCTGCAACGAATTTCGCATCAAGTCCTTGATACGTCCGAACGCCCCGGTGGGACCAGCTGCAAGGCGTTGCACCAATGCTTCGGTTTCAGCCGCCAGCGCATCGGCCGGGACGACACGATTCACGAGCGACAGGCGCAAGGCCTCGGGCGCATCCACCGTGTCGGACAACAACGCAATTTCCAGTGCCTTGCGCATGCCAACGACTCGTGGCAAATGCCAGGACCCCGAGGCATCGGGGCTGGCCGCAATCTTTGCATAGGCCATATTGAAGACGGCAGTGTCGGCTGCGATTGCAAGGTCCGCCGCCAGCATGATGCTCAGACCTGCACCGGCCGCCGCGCCGTGCACGCTGGCCAGCACGGGCACGGGCAAGGCCGCCATCTGCAGCAACCCGGCGTGCAAAGGCACGATGATCTTTCTGGCCGTTGCGGCCGAATCGCCCTGCATTTCGGCAAGATCGCCGCCCGCCATGAACGCCCTGCCCTGGCCCCGCAGCAACACGACGCGCACGGACGGCGTGGACGCAATTTTCTGGATGGCCGCTTGAAAGGCAACCGCCATTTCAACATTGATGGCGTTGAGCGATGCAGGCCGATTGAACTCTATACAGGCAATAGCCCCGGTAATGTCCAGGGTCAGGCAGGAAGATGCTGGGGAAGATGTCGTCATGGTTTTACCTCGCCACGTTGGGCAACGCCGCGCGCAGCATATGTTCTATCAATTCATCGGGGCCCAGGCGGCCTTCGGGGTGATACCAGCGCACCGAAAAATTCATTCCGCCCAGCACATGCTTGCGTATGATAGCGGCTTCGCCGTCGATTAACCCGCTGGCGACCGCGTCGTCGATTGCCTGATGCCATAATTGTTCGTAGGCATCGCTAAGCGCCTGAATAGGCTGACGCGCGGCCGGCGACAAGCTGCGCCATTCGTAGATCATGGCGTGCATGGCGTCTCCGCCGACACCACGAATCAGGCTGGCCATATGCAGGCGGAACAGGCCGGCCAGGCGGTCGGCCGGATCAGGAAGGCGGGCCATTAATTCGCGCCCCTCCTGGGTAACCGATTCAATGCCGTTGGCCATGACCGCCACCAGTATCTCTTCCTTGTTGCGAAAGTAATGGAACAGACTGCCCGAGCTCAATCCCACCGCTTCAGCCAGTTCCCTCACGGTAGTACGTTCGTAGCCATTCTGGCGAAACAAGCGGGCGGCGGTAAGAATGACGTCGGTGCGCCGGTTGTCGTCGCCGCGTGGCGACGACACCGTCCGTTCCTGTTCCCTCGCGGCAGTACTCATGCGTATAAGGCCTCGATCTGATCGGCGTAACTCTTATAAATGCTGGAGCGCCTGACCTTCATGGTGGCGGTCACTTCGCCGTCGTCGTGGTCCAGCTCTTTGGTCAGCAAATGAAAACGGCGAATCTGCGACACCTGCGCCAGCTGCCGATTGGCTTCCTGAACCTCTTGTTCAATCAGTTCGCGCACCGCCGCCTGTTCGACAAGCGAACGGAAATGAGTAAACGCAATATTCCTGGATTCCGCCCACTTGGCGACCGTGTCGAGTTCGATCTGGATGAGCGCCGAAACGAATTTCCGGCCATCCGCGATCACGATGCATTCCTTGATATACGGGCTGGACTTGGCGGTGTTCTCGATCTCCGATGGCGTCAGGTTCTTGCCGCCGGCGGTAATCATGATGTCTTTCAGACGATCCACGATCCGTAGCATGCCGTGCTCTTGCGCCACGACATCGCCCGTCTTGAGCCAGCCATCGCTGAAGGCGTCGGCGGTCTGCTCGGGGCTTTTATAGTAGCCGGCGAACACCATGTCGCCGCGCACCAGGAGTTCGCCTTGATCGCCCACCCGGTACTCCAGACCCAGAATGGGTTCGCCCACCGAACCGTAGACGACGCGCTCCGGGTGTTGGCCAAGTATCATTCCCGTCGTCTCTGTCAGGCCGTAGACCTCGACCAGCGGCACGCCCATCGTGCGGAAGTAGCGCACAATGGCCGGCGGAATGGGCGCGGCGCCAGTCAGTGCGATCCGGGCGCGGCGCAGCCCTATGAAGTTTTGCAGCGCGCGCAGCACGATCCAATACCAAAAGGCGTAGGTCAGCTTCTCACGCAAGTTGCGCTGACTTGCGCCTTTTTCGGCGAAGCCGCCGCAGGCGCGCATCGCGCGCTCATACAGCCAACGCGCCATCGGGCGCGCCTCTTGCATTTTTATGGAAATGGCAGCATGCAGTTTTTCCCAGATGCGGGGAACGCCCAGAAACATGGTGGGTGCCACTTCCCGAAGGTCTTCCTGCACCGTGCGTATGGATTCACCAAAATTGACCTGTGATCCCAAATAAATGGGCACGAAGGTCGTCAGCATTTGCTCGGCCACGTGGCATAGCGGCAAATAGGAAAGGTGGGAGTCGTCCTGGCTTAGCCCCAGCCGGTCGACAATGCCGGGTACGACGCCCCGGATATTCCGGTACGTAAGCATGGCTCCCTTCGGTTTGCCCGTGGAGCCGGAGGTGTAAATCATCAGCCCGACGTCATCCATGTGTTGCTTGGCCAGCACCTGGTCGATGGCGTCGGCCTGGGTTGCTTTCTGCGCGCGTCCCAGCGCCTCCATTTCGGCGAAGGTGCAGATAAGCTCGCGCACATCGTCCGGGTAGCTGCGCAGCCCCTTGGTTTCAATGACGACGATCCGGCGCAGGCGCGGCAGCTCGTGACGCGCTTCCAGCACCTTTTCGGTTTGTTCCTGGTCTTCGCAGACGACCAGCTCAACGTCGGCATGGTTCAGCACATAGCTGACTTCGGGCGTTGGGCTGGTCGAATACACCCCCACCGCCACCGCACCGGCGGCGCCCGCCCCCATTTGAGTCAACACCCATTCAATGCGGTTGTCCGACAAGATCCCGACATAGCCGCCATCGGACAGCCCGAGCGCACGCAGCCCCATGGCAACGTGGCGCGCCCGTTCCCAATAGTCATTCCAGGTATAGGGCTTCCAGATGCCGAAATCCTTTTGCAGGATTGCCAGGCGCGCGGGCGTCTGTTCGGCGCGCGCGCGCAACATTTGCGGCAGGGTAAGTTCGGGAAACAATGACGATGACATATGCAGCCTGTTACGAGAGCCAGCGCTTGCGGCGCTTGTAGTGTTTAACCTGCCTGAAGTTGCGTGCCTGCCCCGTGCCGCCTACCCCAAGATAGAACTCGCGCACATCCGGATCTTCGGCCAGCTTTTCGGCCGTGCCGTCTATCATGACTTTGCCGGTTTCCATGATGTAGCCGTAATCGGCGATGGCCAGGGCCACCGAGGCGTTCTGCTCGACCAGCAGCATGGCGGTGTTTTGCTCGGCATTGATGCGGGCAATGATGGTGAAGATATTCTCGACCAGCATGGGCGACAGGCCCAGCGACGGCTCATCGAGCAGCATTAGCGTTGGCCGCGCAAGCAGCGCCCGGCCTATGGCCAGCATTTGCTGCTCGCCGCCCGACAAGTAACCGGCCAAGCCGCGCCGGCGTTCATGCAGCCGTGGGAAATACTCATAGACAAGATCGAAGTCCGCGCGTGCCGCCGATCGCCGGCCCGTCAGGGCATAGGTTGCGGCCACCAGGTTTTCTTCGACGGTCAGGTCTTCGAACACCCGACGCCCTTCCATGACGTGGCTCATACCGGCCCGCACCAATAGATGCGGTGCCAGCTGGGCAATGTCCTGACCATTGAAGGATATATGGCCCTTGACCAGTTCGCCGTCCTCCAGGGCCAACAGGCGCGATATGGCTTTCAGCGTGGTCGACTTGCCGGCGCCATTGCTGCCCAGCAAAGCCACCACCTGCCCTGGCGCCACCGACAGGGAAAGGCCGCGCAGCACCTGGACGACGTTGTTGTAAACAACCTCGATGTTGTTGATGTCGAGCACCGGCTTGACATCGGGGGAACGGGTCAGGGGATCCACAATGCAGCCTCCGCTCAATCCAGCACTATCCAGTCGGAAGCCGGCACCATCTTCTTCTGCGCATAATCGGCGCGATAAATGCGCCCGACCGGCAACGAATTGCCCTTGATGCTGACGGGCACCCCAATAATGCCGCCCGTGTCGAAGTCCTTGATGGACTGCAAACTGGCCTTCATGTTGGACGTGGTCAGTTCCTTGCCGCCGTCGAGCGTGCGCTTGGCCGCTTCCGTCAACAGCATGGCGGCAAGAAAGCCCTGCATGTACGCCGTACTTTGGTATTCGGGACGCAGCGCGCGGATTTTTTCCAGCATCGGCGACTTGCCCTCTTCGTCATAGTAGTAACGGAAAGGCATCACGCCCATGAAACCGTCGGCATCTTCGCCCATCTTCATGACGGTGGAATTGTCCATGGTCCAGAAGGTGCCCATGTAGCGGCTCTTCAGGCCCATTTGCTTGCCCTGTGAGATGAATTCCGGAATAGGCGCCAGAACGTAGCCGTGGAAGATGGTGAAGTCCGGATTGGCGCGGCGCAATTTCAAGACTTCGGTCGACACGTCCACGCTGCCCGGCGGGGTCATGATTTCGGCGGCGACTTCCAGGCCCAAGCCTTTGGCCACGGTACGGGATTCGTCAATGGGATCGCGACCAAACTCCGTGTCGGAGTACACGAAGGCCACCTTGGCGCCCGGCTTCTCCTTGGCGATGTAATTCAACAGGATGCCGAACATCTCGGTGTAATCCGGCCCCACCAGGAACTGCGCGGGAAACTTTTCCGGGTCGTTGATCTCGGTGGCGAACGATGCGCCCGTCATCAGTATGTTGCCGGCGCGGTTCAGTTCCGGATTGATCGTCTTGGAAAAGCCCGTGGAATCCCCGTAATACAGGTTGACCGTGTTCTGGCTGGTGATTTTCTTGAACGCGGCAACGGAAACATCCACCTTGTAGCCGGTGTCTTCAGGCACGTAGCGCACCTGCCGCCCGGCAATACCGCCGGCCTCGTTCAGCATTTTGACGTAGTCGCCCATGCCGGCATGTATGCCCACGCCCGCGAAGGCGAACACGCCGCTCATGGGAATGGAACCGCCAATGACGATATCTTCTTTGGACTGGGCCAGCGCGCCGCCTGCGGCGACCATGCCGGCCGCCAACGATAAAGGCAAAACCATACGCCGAACCAGACGGGGCATTGAAAGCTTACGGATCATGGGTGTCTCCTGGTGTATTAATAGAAACCGGGGCGCACTAAGTGCGAAACGGCCACAAGTGAAAGAACCGCCTCACCCGCCGCCATATCTCGGCAAGGCCATGAGGTTCGAAAATCAGGAAAATGACAATCAGCAGACCAAAGACAATGGTCCGCACGGGCGACACGTATTGCAGCGTATCGCCCTCAATGGGCAGCCAGCCGACGATCAGGCGCAACACCTCGGGCACCATCGTCATGAAGATGGCGCCCAAAATGGCGCCCAATACCGAGCCCATGCCACCCACGATAATGGCGGCAAGAAAGAAGATCGACAGGATCAAGGGGAAGCTTTCGGGCGTGACGACGCGAAAGAAATAGGCCCACATCCCGCCCGCGACGCCGGCATAAAAGGAAGACAAACCAAACGACAGCAACTTGTAGCGCAGCAAGGGAATGCCAAGCACCTCGGCCGAGATGTCGCGGTCGCGTATGGCGATGAACGCGCGGCCCACGCGGGTGCGGAACAGATTGGCCGCGCCCAGCACCATCAGCATCGTTACCGGCAGAATCAGCCAGTAGATGCGAAACGAGGTGTCCAGCGCATAGCCGAACAGCGTGGCCGGCGGTACTGTCAGGCCGCCCGTGCCACCTGTGAACCCCGAGTTCACGAAGAGGAAGTGAGCTATGAACGAGGCGGCAATGGTGACAATGGCAAGATACAAGCCCTTGACCCGCAACGATGGAATGCCCACGACCATGCCGCCCAGCATGGCCACAATGCCGGCAGCCACAAGATTGAACAGGAACGGCGTTCCGTAGCGATTCTCCAGTACGGCCACCGTGTAGGCGCCCAGGCCCATGAATGCGGCCTGGCCAAGACTTACCAGCCCTGTGTACCCGGTGAGAATATTCAGGCCTGTGGCGCTGGCCACGTGTATGGCCACCAGGCAGGCCAGGTACAACCAATAGTCATTCGCCAAAAATGGGTACAGCACGGCGGCAAGCAGGAACAGCGCCATCCATACGCGTTGGGTCGACGTGTCGAACAGCGACTCGTCGGTACGATAATTTTGCCGGGCGGTGCCTATGCGCATCTTCAGAGCCTTTCAATTTCACGGGTGCCGAACAGACCGTAAGGCCGCAACATCAGCACCACCACCAACACCATGAACGTAACCAGCAGCTTGTATTCGCCGCCAAGGAACGCGCCTGCCAGCGCTTCCAGTACACCGATCAACAGACCGGCCAGCAAGGCGCCAACCACGCTATCAAGTCCGCCCACAATGACCACCACCAGGACGGACAGACCGAAGATGCCCATGGACGATGACAGCCCACCGATGGCGCCGACGGCAATTCCCGCCACCGCCGCCAGCGCGGCCGCCGCCACCCAGGCAAGCGAGAACACGCGCGACACGTTAATGCCCATGGCATATGCCGCGCCCTGATCGGAGGCCGTGGCACGCAATGCAACGCCGCCGCGCCAGGAGCGGAACACCATCACCACAATGGCAACCAGGGCAAGGGCCACCAGGAATCCGTAGAAGACCTTGGACGAAATAAAGGCGTCGCCCAGGAAAATAGGCGTGGAGGGAATGAATTCAGGCAGGCGTCGCTGGTCTGCCGACCAGATCAGTTCCACCAGGCCCACCAGAATGGAACCCAGGCCAACGGTGATCATGAACACGGAAATGGGCGCTTCGCCCAGCATGGGACGAATGGCAAGGCGTTCGATGACACCCCCCATGACGCCGCTGGCGGCGATGGCCATAAGAACGGCCAGCCAAATCGGCCATTGCAGTCCCGCCGCAAACGCGTAGAAAATATAAGCCCCCATCATGAGCATTTCGCCGATGGCAAGGTTCACGACCTTGGTGGCTTTATAAATGATCACGAATGCCAAACCGGCCAGGGCGTAGAGCCCGCCGCTGCCTAAGCCGGCCAACAACACTTCGATAATGAATAGCCAATCCATCAGACGACTCCAACAACAGGTGCGCGCAAACGGCGGCGCAGGTCGGCCACGTCGCCCGCGCCCAGATACGCGCGTATGACTTCCGGGTCGGCCTGCACCTGGGCCGGCGTGCCGTCGGCAATGACTTGGCCAAAGTTCAGCACCACGACGTGGTCGGACAAGTCCATGACCAGGCCCATGTCGTGTTCCACCATCAAGACCGTTACGCCCCACTCTTCGCGAACGTCAAGAATGAAGCGCGCCATATCTTCGGTTTCTTCGCGATTCATGCCGGCGACGGGCTCGTCGAGCATCAACACCTTGGGCTGCATGGCAAGCGCGCGCGCCATCTCGACCCGTTTCTGCAGGCCATACGACAAGGCGGACACGGACGCGTGCCGAATATGATCGATTTCCAGAAAGTCGATGATTCGTTCTTCAATGTCGGCGCGCAGCTCCATTTCCTCGCGGCGGGCGGCGCCGAAATAAAACAGGCCTTGCAAGACATTGGTTTTCAAATGGCAGTGGCGGCCCAGCTTGATGTTGTCCAACACCGACATGCCGCGAAACAGCGCAATGTTCTGGAAGCTGCGCGCCAGTCCCAGGCGTGCGCGCTGGGGCGCAGGCACCCGGGAAATATCCTGGCCCTGGAACCGCACCGACCCCTCGTTGGGCCGGTAGAAACCTGAAAT
>CAZONP010000016.1:18026-23610 GCA_964581155.1 uncultured Candidimonas sp.
GTTGGACGGCGGTTGCATAGGTGGGATAGGCGGCGCAGTAGCCGGCCGGCAATTCAACGACGCCGAAGGCATGCCGGTTCCAGGCGCAACGGCCCGGCGCCAATGCGTTGACGCATTCCAATACCCTTGCGTCTTGGTCGACGAACAACACGTCGATTGCGAAGGCCAGGCCAATGGTATGCACCGCCTTGCACGGGGACAACACCAAGCCGGCGTGCCATGGCAGGCAGGGCCACGCGTGCAGGCCACGTAGACGCTGCCAGAATGTTGTCGCCACATACAATCGCAACGGGGGAATCGCAGTCAAAAGTCAGTACCCATCAGTTTGATGGCGATGGGGAAGCCAATGACTAGAAACGTACAGGGAAAAATGCAGAAGACCATGGGAAACAGCATTTTCACCGGAGCTTCCAACGCCAGCTTTTCGGCACGCAGGAAGCGCTCGGCACGGCGCTGTTCGGACTGCGCGCGCAGCAATGGACCCAGGCTCATACCCAGTTGATCGGCTTGGGTAAGCGCAGTCACAAGACTGCGCACCGCTGCCAGGCCGCTGCGGTTGGCCAGATCATTCAATGCCTGTATTCGCGGCATGCCGGCACGCATGTCGGCCAACGCATGCCGGAGTTCAGCGCGCAAGGGCCCATCGGGACCATGAAGTGCCGCCTGCTGCAGGGCCCCCTGCAGATTCAGACCCGCTTCGACGCAAAGCGTAGTCATGTCGAGTAAAAAAGGAAATTCGCGCAGCATGTGGGCTTGCCGGCGAACCCCTTGGTCGCGTAGCCAGCGTCGCGGCCACCACATGAGCATCCCGCCCATTGCCAAACCCAGGTACACGCTGTTGTATCCGTTCTCGGTCCAGCGTGAAAACACCATGGGTATGGCAAGGCCGGCAAGCAGCATGGCCACACACTGCATCGCAACCACATGCTGCGGCAGCCAGGAACGGTCCAGGCCAGCCAGCTGAATGCGCCGCCGAAGATGCTCACGGGTACGCCATGAAATGAATGGCGCGCAAACCGGAGCCAATGCAAGCACCCACGGCCAAATCAGGCCAAGCAGCCAACGCGGAGTGTCCGGAGCTGATGCTTGGCGAGGCCGGACCAGCGGCCGTGTAAGCGTCCACACCACGGAACATAGCGATACGCCGGCGGCCAGGCAACTTATCCAGAAGAACACGATGCAGCCTCATACCTGAATGTCGACGATGCGTCGGATGAAGAAAATTCCCGTCAATTCAAGGCAGGCGATCAACGCCATAATGGTCCAGCCTAGCGGCGTATGCCACAACTGCTGCATTGAGTCGGGGTCGAGTTGATTCAGTACGACGGCCAGCGCAAGTGGCAGGCATGCCATTACCCATGCCTGCATGCGCCCCTGCGACGTAAGCGCGTGCACGCGCCCCAGCAGGTGGAGCCGGGCGCGCAGAGTTGCGGCAATACGTTCCAGCGTTTCGGCCAAGCTGCCGCCACTCTGTGCCGCTATTTTGAGCGACGAGACCACGAGCCCCGTGCCCTCTGTGGGCATGCGCAAGTAAAGGCCGCCCAGCGCCTGCTCGAACGATACGCCCATGCGCTGTTCGCGCAGCAACAGGCCAAACTCTTGAGCCAGTGGAATCGGTGACTGCGCAACAATAAGCCGCAATGCCGACTGGACGCCGGAACCGGCGCGCAAGGCGCCGGCAAGGGCCAACAATAGTTCGGGAAGCTGCTCGTCAAACCGTTGCGAGCGACGCCGCTTCACACGCCTGATCAGGTAGGGTGCAACGGCAAGCGCGAGGATGCCCGCCCCCGCCGAAATCCATAGGGAGCCAGACGCCACATAAGCGACTGCCAGAACCAGCATGCAAGCCACAACGTTGACAAACCATAATTGGGCCGGATCAAGAAAAAGGAAGAACTCGCTCATGCGCGTGCTGGCTTCTTTCTTGAAGGCGCTGCGGTACTTGCCGTAGGCTTGGCCGACGGTCTTTTGGGCATACCAGCTGACGATCGCAACCATCAGGCCAACGGAAAGAAAAAGAAGGGCGATCATAAGGCGGCTGCTCCGTTCTCCGGCTTGTGCGCCACCATTGTCTGCTGATGGAAGAGCGTGGTCGGCAACACCGATACCCCGGCATCGTCCATGAAGCATTCGGGTATTGCGCCGCACCCAATAAAGGCAGCGGGTGGACCCGACTGGTAGCGAAACAGTTCTTGAATCTGAATGCGGCCGCTCTCGATACCCGTGACTTCAACGATGGAGGTCACGAGACGCTTGCCGCTGCTTTGGCGGGCCTGTTGGACAATGATATCGATACTGGCGGCAATATGCTCGCGCACTGCCGCAAGCGGAATTTCCATGCCGGCCATGAGTATCATGGTTTCCAGACGCGACAAAGCATCGCGCGGGGTATTGGCATGCAATGTTGTCAAGGACCCCTCGTGCCCAGTGTTCATGGCGGCCAGCATGTCGAAGGCCTCGCCGCCACGGCATTCACCCACGACAATTCTGTCGGGACGCATGCGCAAGGCATTGCGCACCAGGTCGCGGATTTCGATTTTCCCGCGACCTTCAAGATTGGCGGGCCGTGCCTCGAGGGCTACCAAATGCTCGTGGTTCAGCCGTAATTCCGCCGCATCTTCGATCGTGACGATGCGCTCGCCTTCGGGAATGCTATTCGACAGGATATTCAATAGCGTTGTTTTTCCCGAACCCGTGCCTCCCGAAACAATAAGGTTTTTCTTATGACGGACGCAGGCTGCCAGGAAGTTGCTCATGGACGTGTCCATCGCCCCAAGCCGAAGCAAATCGTCCATTCCGGGCCGACTATGCGGAAACTTCCGTATGGTGAGACTCGCGCCGCGTAGCGCCACGGGAGAGATGACCGCATTGACGCGCGAACCATCGCGCAGTCGCGCGTCGACCATGGGCGAGCTTTCATCGATACGCCGACCTAAGGGCGACACAATACGCTCGATCACGCCCAGGACAGCCTGTTCACTACTGAAAGCAGTGGCGAACCGGCATAATCGGCCCTCGACTTCGACGAATACTTCATCGTGGCGGTTCACCATGATTTCAGTAACCTTCGGGTCCGCCAGCAATGGCTCCAGCGGACCCAAACCCACAGCCTCGTTCACGACATCCAGCACCAATTGACGACGATTTATCGTAGCAGGCAGCTCGGTGTCGAGCGCGATAATGTCCGTCATTAACGTCATCGCCTCGCTACGCAGGGCTTCGTCGCTCATATTGGCAATATCGCGCCGCCGCAGATCCAGCGCTTCCAACAATGCCGCATGCAGGCGCCGCCGATGCTGCAATATCGAAGAGAGTTCCATACTGATTGCCGTTGCGCCAAGAGAGTCAACGTTCAGGCGATCAAGCCCTGAAGTCCCTGCTCCGGCATGGTCGATATTGCAAGCCGATTCAAGCAAGGCCGCCTGGGCTTGCGGCCCTGTGATCCCATTGACCCGCATCAGACACGGGCCGATCACGATCTCGTCTCCTTCGTCGAGCGGTCCATATTGGGTGACGCGCTGGCCATTGACTTGGGTGCCGCTTATCGCGCCAAAGTCCTCAATGAATATGCCGCCCTCCCGCCGTTCGATACGTGCATGGCGGCGCGACACCCGCCATGCCTTGATCTGCAAACCGCAATCTGGGGCCCGACCAATTTCCAATGGCAAACAGACCTTTCGGTGATCGACCGTGCCGTCTTCAAAACGCAAATCCAGTTCAAGCATGCTTTAGTCCGTGAACAGATGCTGGTTGGCTCCGACTCGCGTAAAGCCGAGTGCGGCTGGCTGCGGCTGCTCCGACGCGGGATCGCTCCATTGCGAATCGGGCCCCCTGGGATTCCAGTACGAGTGCGGACCGTCCGGCACTGCCGCCGGCAACGCATGAGGGCTTAGGACCGGTACATTAATGGCGGGTTCAGCGGGGAACGTGGAGTCCAGGATGGCGTGACTTTTTTCAACACGACGCATTAAATCGGGGTGGTCCGGCGCTACTACCACCGGCGTAACAAAGATGGCAAGCTCAGTCTCATTACGCTGGAAACGTTTGGACTTGAAAAGATGACCAAGAATCGGAATACTACCCAAGCCGGGGACATGGTCAATGTTGTGTGATTCTTCGCGAGACAGAAAACCCGCCAGGACGAGCGTTTGTCCGGAACGAACGTTGAATTCAGTTGCCGCGCGGCGCGTCTTCAATGACGGTCCATTGGGGACGGACAACGACGTGTCGATGGAACTGACTTCCACTTCTATTCGCGAACGTACGGCTCCATTGCGCTCCACCTGCGGAGTAATCTTCAACGAAACACCGTAGGGCTTGAACGACGTATTGGAATTTCCGTTGGAGTCTGTCGTGGAATACGGCACCTCGCCGCCGGCAAGAAATTCGGCAGTTGCCCCACTACGGGCAAGCAACTGGGGCTGCGCCAGCACAACGGCATGCCCTGTTTGCGCCATGGCGTTGATCCGCGCCGACAACAACGCATTGATGCCAAAGTAGCCGGCGGCGGCCCTTGCGGGAAATGGAATTGGAACGGACGTTTCTCCGGGTCGGTCCACCAAGCGTGTAGACCCGCGGTCCCAAGCCAGCCCCGCGTTCAAACCACCATCAGACGCGGTATTCCACCGGATGCCCAACTCTTGCAGGCGCGCAATGGGAACCTCGACCACTTGCACGTCCAGCAATACCATGCGGTCCCATCCCACCTGGCTCGTGAAGTCCAGTAACTGCGGGTAACGCTTGCTGAGCTCGGTTACCCGTTCCCGATCACTATCGGTCAGGTCGTCGCCCTCCACCATCAGTTTATCGCCCATGACCGATACCCGTGCGTTGGGAATGCGCGCCAATACGCTGCGGAGCTCTTCCTCCGCCTGCCTGGCGCCCACAGGCGCGACCTCCACCTGGTAACGATGACGCTGGCCATTGCTTGACCAGATCTGCATCGCGCTTGAGCCTTCGTGGCGGGCGAAGACGATGACTTCTTTTTCATCAGTGGTCACCGCATTCAGGACATGACCATCGCCAACCGCCACACGCGCAACATCGGGGATTGCTATGACTTTCACTTCGCCGACTTGCAGGTTTAGCAAAATCTCTCCCCGCGCGGACACGCTGTTCGACGAAAATAGCAATAGCAAAGCCGCGACAAATTTCAATGACGCGTGCATCGTCAATCATCCGTCATAACGGGAGCATCGGACGACACAGCAGCCAGGTCGAAATACGGCAAGGCGTCTTGCCTTGCCCTTTCCTGACGCATCCAGGCGCTCACCAATTCCGGTGCGTATGGAAGATCGAACAAGCCGCTAGCGTGCGGAGCAGCTGCGCTTCGAGCCACTAGACTTGGCACGTTACGCACCGATTTGTTCCCGTAGATCACGGTTATTTTCCTGATGGCGCCCGACGGTTTGGCTTGATTTACCCCGAGCAGACTGGCCAAATCCCCGCGCACCGCCTTCTGTGTCGATTTACTGTCGTGCGGATGGCGCAATACCGCAGTTATGGTGCCGCTTTGCCGGGCAGCCACAAGCTTGACGGCATCTTCCGGTGCCGCGTCGAGCGTGACGGTGGCATACATTCGTTG